>DATHIG010000645.1:0-3050 GCA_035490035.1 Actinomycetes bacterium | reverse complement strand
CGGTCTTGGTGATCTTGACCGAGCCACAGTTGCTGAGGGTGATCGCCTGCGGCGGCACGAAGTCCTTCAGCGCCGCGGTGAAGGAGTCCGATGACCGGCTCTTGAGGTAGGCCGAGCCGAAGGACTCACACACATTGGGGTCGAAGATGGCCGACAGGTCGAGCTGGGCCTCGCCGAAGGTCCGGGCGCTGTGCGCTCCCAGGCCGTCGCCCTCCGCGGCCGGGATCGGGGAGGTGTTGATCGACCCCGCGGCGTCGCCCGAATCCGACAGGTTGGTGGCCGGACCCCAGGCACTGCCGGTCCACTCCCGGATCGACAGGACCGGGCGGGTGCCGCCCTGGGCCAGATCGTAGATGATCAGCAGGTCCCCGGCCGTGCGCAGCGGGGTCACCCCGTTGCCCTGGCCGGCAGCCGCCCGCTTCTGGTTGAACTCAAAGTCCATGTTGGTGGTGCCCTGCGGCTCCTGGACCCGCGACCAGTACAGGTTGAGGAAGCCGCTGGTGCTGCCGCCCTCCTGGTAGAGCCCGAAGAACTTCAGATCGCTCTTGTTGGGCGGGATGCTGCCGTCGACCACGGTCGGGACGGCGGTGTCCTCCTTGGTGCCCTGCCCGAACGACTCGTCGGTCGGCCCGCTGGTGGTGTCCTGCTTCCGGATCTCGTTGACACCGGCCCAGTCGATCGACGGTGAGTCGTCGTCGACCTTGAGGTTGGCGTCGGTGTCGATCTCGAAGTTGCTACCCGGCAGGCTCACCTCAGGGTGACTGGCGGCCGCTGGCACGACATAGGCCAGCGCCAACCCGAGCACAACAGTCACCAACAGCAGCGCGCGGATCCTCGATCGGCGCGATCTGGCCAACTTCATCAACTCCCCCTCGGTGTGGACCGGTTCCACCGGGAAGAAGCGCCAACGCAAGCCCTCGCGTTACAGCAGCGAGGTCACAATCACGCTCATCTACCTGGACGCGCTGTCGGCCGGTGACCAAGGAGTCCGGGTGTCCTTCACAGGCGAGATTGACCAGGCCAGGGCGGTCTCGCGCCTGTGCTCCCCGGTCGCCGTCGCTGACTTCTCTGGTGTCACCGGTCCGCGCTAGTCTTCCAGAGTTCACCACCGTCACGACAAGGAGTGTCTGATGGCCTCTCGACTCAACCCGTACATCAGCTTCGACGGCAACGCGCGGCAAGCCATGGAGTTCTACAAGGGGGTCTTCGGCGGCAACCTGGACTTCAACACCTTCGGCGAGTCTGGGGCGCAAGACTCGCCCGACGCCGACAAGATCATGCACGGCATGCTCGAGACCGACAGCGGATACACACTCATGGGTGCCGACACCCCGGCCGGGATGCCGTACAACCCCGGAGACAACATCGCGATCAGCCTGAGCGGGGACGACGCCGATGAGCTGCGCGGCTACTGGCAGAAGCTGTCGGACGGCGGCACCGTGTCGGTCCCGTTGGAGAAGCAGATGTGGGGCGATGAGTTCGGCATGTGCGAGGACCAGTTTGGCATCCCTTGGATGGTCAACATCGGCCAGCCGCAGGCCTGACGCAGCCTCACTAGGAACCGGATCGACCGGCCGGGCACGGCAAGGCTCGAATTCCGCGACGGGCTGCTGGAGCACCTGGGGCCTTGCGCTGACGCGGGCGGCGGCCCCCGGCGCGGACAGCGTTGGGGCGAGGCTGTCACGGGGCCCCGCTTCCCGCTGCTGGACCGCTACCGAAGCTGAATCGCCCGGCCCGGTCACCTTCCAGGGTGGGGCATTCAGGCGGGCCAGCAGGCCCCCAGGATGTCCTGGACGGAGGTGACCATCGCCCAGCGGACGTCGACCTCGAAGCACTGGAAGGCCTGGACGGCGGCCGCCTTGGCTTGTTCACGGCGATCGACTGCCCCGCTCCGGCCCGGACTTGCCAGCGGGGTTAGCATTCCCCCCTTCGGTTTCCACACCACCCTAAGGGAGGTCCCCCGTGCGCGCCTCTGAGGTGAGCGCCTTCGACCCGCAGCCACTCACCGAGCCCAAGCTCGACATGCCGGAGTTCGTGGTCGTGCGACGCGGCGTTGACCGCCGACAAGTCGAGGAATGGGGCCACAAGCTGACCAGCCTGATCGAGCAGGAGCGGCGGCGCGCCGACCAGGCCGAGAAGGCGCTGTACCGGATGCAGATCGAGGCCAAGGGCACCCCGTCGTTCAGCCACCTCGGCTCACACGTGGCCGACATCATCGAGGAGGCCGGCCGGTCGGCCGAGAAGATGCTGCTGGACGCGGCCGACCGGGCCCAGGAAGCAATCGACGGGGCCGAGGCCGAGGGGGCCGAGATCATCACCGCGGCCGAGGCGCAGGCCGGCGAGATCGAGGGTGCCGCCCGCCAGGAAGCCGAGCAGGTCCGCGTCGAGGGGGTCCGAATCGCGGAGGAGACCCGCCAGGCGGCCGAGGCATTCCGCGCGCGGACCGAGGAGGAGGCCAGCAGCCTGCTGGAGGAGGCCAAGGAGGCGACCGACCAGCTCCGGGAAGAGACGGAGCAGGAGTGCGCGGCGGTCGAGGCCGAAACCCGGCGTCTGGAGGTGCTGCGGCAGCGGACCCACCAGCGGCTCGGGCGGATGTACGGTCATCTGGAGTCGGTCCTGGAGGAGATCCGTCTCGGCATTGACGGCGCCCAGCCCGCTGACGAGGAGGCCGCGGTCGAGGCAGCTGCACCGGCCGAACCGGCCACCGGCGGGCGGCAGGCCAGGCCCGCCAACGCCAAGCCCCAAGCCGAGACGGAGACGGAGACGGTGCTGCCCACCGTGGACGAGGCGAGGCCCGCCGCAGCACGCGGGTCGCACGAGGCCACCCAGCCGCAGGAGTCGGAGCCGGCCGCGGCGCGCGCGCAGGGCAAGGACTGACACACGGCCATAGGATGTGCCTGGCGGCGCCGTTTGCGGCGACTGGGGACCCGGCGGCCATTGACGCCCGGTGTCCATGCCTCGACCATACCCCCGGGAAACGCAGCACCGAGGAGCCATGACCGAAGGCGAGCAGCCGAGGTGGGTACCGCCCGGCACGGGCCAGTCGGCGG
>DATHIG010000644.1:0-3899 GCA_035490035.1 Actinomycetes bacterium | reverse complement strand
TGGCGTCGTCGTCGTGCTCGCGCTGGGCGTACCAGGCGTCGCGGACCAGGCTGGGGCCCCGGCCGTCGAAGGCGTAGATCGGCGCCTCCCGGGTCACCTGGAACCGGGCCGCGCGGACCGGCTCGGGGCCGTCGCGCTGGGGGTCGACCATGTTCTCAAGCGCGGCCTTGACCCCACCGGCGAACGACTCGCTGAGCGAGCTGGTCAGGTCCTCGGTGAGCTTGCGGTGGGACTCGACGAGCTGCTTACCCAGCCCCTCGGTGAAGCTGTCGAGATCGAACTCGTACGCTCGGGGCTCCTGGGTGTCACCCGGAGCGGGGTCGGATGAGCCCGCGCTCCGATCGAACTTGAACTCCCGGGGCTCCTGGCCGCCCTGGTCCTGCTTGCCGTTCTTGGGGGCCATTGCCCCTCCCTTCGGTCGGATCTTTGCTGGCGGCGACGGCGGCGACTCGCGCATCATCGAATGCAGGCATCGGCGTGAGGGCAACCCCCATCAGCTTCGCCTGTCGAACCAGTCGCGTCGAACGGTCGTTCGGGTCGGTCTGCCACTCGTCACCGAACTCGTCCTCGAAGTCGATCTCGATGGACAGCCCGTCCCATGCCTTGCTGTCGGCCAGTTCAAGGGCCCGGTCGCCCTCGGCCACCTTCGCCACCCGGAACGTGATGTCGAGCCCCTGGGAGTTTTGCCGTATCGGGTGGATGGCCGCCCCGATCGTCTGCATCCGGTCGTGGCCCATGTTGAGCTTGATGCGGCTCGCCTCAGTCCACCGCAGCGAGTTCTCGAAGAACCGCCAGCGCTGGCCACCTGAGACCGCGATCTTGTGCCACGGCACCACCATGCCGGAGATGGTGCGTTTGGCCTCGTTGACCCGGAACGACGCGTAGGCGTCCGGGTCGTCGAAGGACAGCAGCGGATGGTCGGGTTCCGCCTGCTGGTCGAAGGAGGCGGCGTTCCGGTCGGTGTCCATGTTCGGCTCCTCGGCCGGCTGCGGCTCCGGCTCCGGCAGCGCCGCCGGTCCTTGTCCGCGTGCCAGCGCCGGGCGGTCCTCGGCCACCCGGATCTCCTCGGTCGTGTACGCGCCGACCTCCAGCCCGACCTTGTAGGTGTCCATCCGCGTCTTGGTGTCCGACCGCAGGAACGCGTCAAGCCTCACCTTCGCCTGGTAGCCGCGGGGCAGCACGTCCCGCATCGACAGGCGGTCCTGCAACGCCGAGATGTAGGCCGACAGGGTGAAGTCGACCAGATCGCGGCGGCGGGTCTCGGCGTTGGCGTAGGTGCGGCTGGTGGTGGACACGCCGAGGTCCTCGGGGTCGACCCCGGTCGCCCGGGCGATCTCCAGCACCGCATGCTGGCGCGCATCGGCCAACTGCAGCTGCTCGGGTGACCAGCCGACCGTGTCCAGGTTCAACGCCGCGCCGACGTACCCGGTCGCGCGGCGGCTCCTAGCGTGCTCCCAGCGGTCCAGCATCCGCTGGACCTCTTCTTCGCTGCCGACGTCGGCTGAGCCGTCACGGGGGGTGAACACCGTGAGAGGCTGCGGCGATTCCGCGTACAGACCGGCGGTGGAGTCTAACAACAGCGCGGTCCTGATCGCGCGGGCGGCGTGGCGCAGCAGCGGCGGGTTCGGCGAGTCGAACCGGACGACCTCTGAGTCCGGCACCGGGATCCCGTCGATGAACACCTGCCCGTCGGTCGGGAACGGCTGGTCGGGGGAGACCAGCATCTGCGACGGCTGGGCCGGGCCGGCCGGGCTCACATGCACCGCCGAGGTCGGCACCCACCGCGCCTGGGTCGGGTAGCCGTGCCAGCCGACCCGGGTCACCCGCCACCACGCGATCCCCTCGAACACCAGGTCCTCCAGCGTGTAGGCGACCAGCACGCTGTTGGGGATCTCCGGGTCGATGTTCCCCCCCAGCAGATAGGTCCCCGGCACCTCGCGGAGATCCGGGCCGATCGTGACCAGCGGCAGCGACCCGACCGTCCCGCAGATCAGGTTGCGGGCACGCGCCACCGCCGGGACCTGCAACGCCTCGGCGCGGCTGATCCGCGGCGCGATCGCGCCGCCGGCACTCATCGCGGCCCACAGGTCCCCCGGGACGTCCATCCCGAACGACGCCGCCGGCGGATCGGCGCCGAACCCGAACAGACCAGCCAACCGTTCCCGCAATCGCACACCCATCACCTATTCGGGTTGGAAACAACCAGCATCGGACGGGGGGGCCGCAGATGGCCCCGCATCGCGTGGCCCCACGCCGCATAGGTGACCGCGACCAGCGGCGACACATCCGCGAAGATGCCCTTGCGGGCCCACCACCAGTGATCCCCGACGGTCTGCTTGCGGGCCGAGGCGAGCGCGTTGGCCAGCTCGGGCTGGTCGATGTGCCGCAGCGTCTTGGAGTCGGTCACGGCCTCGTAGAACTGGCCGGTCGCGGCCGCCCGCTCTGTCGCACCCGGCTTAAGCAGCACTCCCTTGGGCAGCGCCGCCTGCAACGGCGCGACCAGCGACGACGCCGGCCCGTCGGCGGCCACCACCACCGCACACGGCCGCCACGTCTGGTACAGCTCGATCAGCCGGTCAGCCATCCAGCTCGTCCCCGGCCGGTGGTCGCCCTGGGGGATCTCGACATGCAGGCTGCCGTCGGCGTTGCGCCAGGCAACCCCGATCGACCCGTACGACATGTCCGGGGTCATGTCGGCCGCGAACGCCACCGGCGCTGTCCGCTCAGTGGCCGGGCCGGTCAGCGCCTCCCACTGGGCCCGGGTGATGACCAGCCACTCGTCAGGAGCCTCATCCAGCCACTGGTTGAGGTACGCGCGGCGGAACTCCGACAGGTCCATGTCCTGGAACTCGGCGGCGACGGCGGCCTCGGTCACGGTGTGCCCGAGCGCCGGCATGCAGCCCCACCAGGTCGCCGGGTCGCCCGGATCGGATTCGGGCGGGGCTGACCACTCGAAGTAGGCCACCCCAGTCGAGATGCCGGCCTCGACGGCGGCCCGGCCCGCCTCGATCTTGCCCCACAGGTACGGCGAGCGCAGCTTCGACTTGCCGGCGGTCGAGACGACCGACAGCTGCGGCTGGGGCCGGGTGATCATCGCCGGGGCCATGGCCTGCTCGACCCGGGCGTCCTCCTGGGCGAACGCCTCGTCGATCACGCCCTCGTCCAGGACGTCGCCGTGCCCGGCCTCCTCGGTCGGCGCGTCCAGGTTGTGGATCGAGCCGTTGTGCCAGCGGATGGCCTCCTGGCCGATCTGGCGGCGGACGCTGTACAGCGGCCGGAACGGCGAGCGCTCCAGGATCGGGAGGTGCTCGTCCTCCCACTTCTGGCGGGCCTTCAGCCGGTTCTGGGCGGTGTAGGTGATCCGCTGGCGCCGACCGAACCCCTGGGCACGATGGACCATCTTGGCCAGCAGCAGCGTTGTCTTGCCCGACTGGCGGGGCACGGTGAGCACGACCCGCCGATACACCAGCAGCCTCGTGTCAGGGTCCTGCTCCAACGCCACGTCCGCGACGTGTTGCTGCCACGGCATCAGGGGCGTCCCCAGCGCCGCCGCGAACCGCCCCAGCTCGCCGCCGCGGGTCGGCCGGCCGGTCCGGGGCGTCGCCCACCGGGGCGAGCAGTGAAGCGACGAAGCCCTCTCCAGAATCGCTGTCACCGCGGTGCTCCAGGCTGTCGAGGGTCGTGCGCAGCTCCCGCAGACACGCCGCCGTCGCCATGTCCGGCTTGCCGTCCCGTTCGTCCAGGGCGCGGGCGACCTTGTAGGCCGCCTCGGCCAGGGTCTGCTGCATCCCCTGCAGCTCGCCGAGGTTCTTGACGGCACGGCGGGCGGCTCGCTCCACCGGTCCCCGTCGAGTGGTCATGGCTTGGCCTCATGCGGCGATACACACAATTTGTCCGGC
>DATHIG010000643.1:0-2158 GCA_035490035.1 Actinomycetes bacterium | reverse complement strand
TCGAGCTGGGCGCGCTCGCCCGCGACCGGCAATCTGGGGAGCTTCCGGAGGGGCCGGTTACGGTGATGTGCGCGCACGGCGAGCGGGCCATGACCGCCGCCAGCCTCCTCGAGCGGGCCGGCCACAAGGAGCTGCGGGTCGTCCATGGCGGCCCGCGGGACTGGCGGCGGGCCACCGGCAAGGCCCTCGCCCGCTCGTGACTCAGCCGCCGCCGGTCCGGCCCGAGGGGCTGCGGCTGGGGTTGCGGGCGAATCTAGCCCAGTTCTGCCTCCTGGTCGGGGTCAATGCCCTGGTCGGCGGCATGGTGGGCCAGGAGCGCAGCCTGCTGTCGTTGCTCGCCACCGAGGTGTTCGGGCTGGCCGCGGTGTCGGCCGCCCTTACCTACATCGTCGCCTTCGGCCTGACCAAGGCGGCCACCAACTTCCTGGCCGGCGCCTTGGCCGACCGCTACGGCCGCAAACCCGTCCTGGTCGCCGGCTGGCTGGTTGGCCTGCCCGTGCCGCTGCTGATCATCTGGGCACCCACCTGGTCCTGGATCGTGGCCGCCAACGTGCTGCTCGGGGTCAATCAGGGCCTGTGCTGGTCGACCACCGTGATTATGAAGATCGACCTGGCCGGCCCGCGCCGGCGGGGGCTGGCGATGGGCCTGAATGAGGCCGCCGGCTACCTGGCCGTCGCCCTCACCGCCTACCTCACCGGCCTGATCGCGGCCCGGGCCGGGCTGCGTCCCGAGCCGTTCTACCTCGGCCTGGCTTATGCCGGCCTCGGCCTCGGGCTGTCGGTGCTGCTGGTCCGCGAGACCCGCGGGCACGCCGACCTCGAAGCCCAGCTGGTCGATGCCGATCAACCCGCGGGTCGCAACACCACGCCGAACCAGCCGCCAGCCGCCAGCCGCCAGCCGTCCACCCGCCAGGTCGTGGTCGCCACGAGCTGGCGGGAGCCGGCCCTGTCCGCCTGCAGCCAGGCCGGGCTGGTCAACAACCTCAACGACGGCCTGGCCTGGGGGCTGCTGCCCCTGCTGTTTGTCCGCGGCGGCCTCTCCGTCGGCCAGGTCGGCCTGCTGGCGGCGCTGTATCCGGCCGTCTGGGGCCTGGGCCAGCTCATCACCGGCCCCCTGTCCGACCGGATGGGCCGCAAGCCCCTCATCACCGGCGGCATGCTGCTCCAGGCCATCGCGCTGGCCGGCACAGCGGTAGCGGGCAGCTTCGTGTCTTGGGCGACGTGCGCGATCCTGCTCGGGGCCGGCACCGCGATGGTCTATCCCACCCTGCTGGCCGCCATCAGCGACGTCGCCCACCCCGGCTGGCGCGCCACCGCGGTCGGGGTCTACCGGCTGTGGCGCGACACCGGCTTCGCCGTGGGCGCCCTGCTGGCCGGCGTGGTGGCCGACCTCGCCGGCCTGGAGGCCGCGGTGTGGGTCGTTGCCGGCCTCACGGCCGCCTCCGGCTTGGTCGTTGCCGGGCGCATGTACGAGACCCACCAACCGGCGCGGCAACCATGACGACGCCGCTGCGGTTCGCGACCTTCCTGGCCCCCAACATGCTGCCGGTCTACCGGTTCCTGGCCGACAAGATCGGCCACCGTCTGGGCCGACCGGTTGAGCTGGTCGTCGGCCGCTCCTTCGACCAGTTCGAACAGGGCGAGGCCGACCTGGGGGTGATCTGCGGGCTGCCCTATGTCTGGCTGGCCGCCCGCCGGCCCCCACCGGTGGAGCCGGTGGCCGCCCCGATCCTGCACGGCGCCCGCTACGCCGGCCGCCCCATCTACTACTCGGATGTGATCGTCCGCCACGACAGCCCGGTCGCCCGCCTGGAGGACCTGGAGGGCCGCTCCTGGGCCTACAACGAGCCGGCCTCGCATTCCGGCCATACCGTCACCCTCTACAGCCTGATCCGCCTGGGCGCCCGGCCCGGCTACCTCGGCAAGGTGGTCGAGGCCGGGTTCTACCAGCGGGCCATCCGCCTGGTCGCCGCAGGCAGGGTGGACGCCGCCGCCATCGACTCCCAGGTCCTGGCCATCGAGCTCCGCGACCACCCACGGCTGGCCGGCCTGCGGGTCATCGGCGCCTTCGGCCCCTCGACGATCCAGCCGGTGGTGGCCGCCAACCGCCTGCCCGACCGGCTCAAGGACCAGGTCCAAGACCTCCTGGTCACCCTGG
>DATHIG010000642.1:0-8902 GCA_035490035.1 Actinomycetes bacterium | reverse complement strand
CAAGAAGGCCCGGAAGCTGTCGCGCAAGTACGGCGGCGCCGTGATCTTCCTTGACGAGCTGGACGCCGTCGGCGGCTCCCGGGGAGCGGTGTCCAACACCAGCCAGCCCGCCGACACCGGCCGCCACTGGTGGGGCAGGGGCCCGCTGAAGTTCATCATGGCCCCGGGCATGGGCGGCGGCGGCATGTACGTCAACGAGCTGCTGGTCCAGATGGACGGCATGATCATGCCCAAGGGGCTGTGGCGCCACGTCAAGCGGATCCTGCACCTCGGCAAGCCCAAGATCCCCCAGTACAACGTGATGGTCATCGGGGCCACCAACCAGGCCGCCACCCTCGACCCGGCGCTGCTGCGGCCGGGCCGCTTCGACCGCAAGCTCCACGTCGGGCTGCCGTCGGGCGCCGGGCGCGAGGACATCCTGCAGTACTACCTGGACAAGGTCCCCCACGAGCCGGTCGACACCGCCCGCCTGTCCAGGGCCACCTACGGCTTCAGCCCGGCCCAGATCAAGAACCTGGTCAACGAGGCGCTGATCTTCGCCCTGGTCGACGGGCGCGACAAGCTCAACTTCGACGACCTGTGGACGGCCAAGGTGACCGAGGAGATCGGCCTCAAGGAGCCGTCGAGGACCTCGGCCCGCGACCGCCAGATGACCGCCTTCCATGAGGCCGGCCACGCCGTGCTCGCCTACATCCTTGAGCTCGACGACCAGATCCAGGTCGCCTCCATCATCAAGCGGCGCGACACCCTCGGCGTGGTCTACCGGACACCGCTGGAGGAGCGCCACACCGAGCTGCGCGAGGACATGCGCCGCGACATCGTGGTCTCCCTTGGCGGCCTGGCCGCCGAGGAGATCTGGTTCGGCGAGACCACCACCGGCCCCAGCTCCGACCTGCGCCACGCCACCGCGCAGGCCGCCATCATGCTCGGGCTGCTGGGCATGGGCGAGAACCTCATCTCCTACGGGGTGCTGAACCAGACGCCCTACACCGAGGGACCGATGGCCGCCATCCTCGGCAACGCCGAGGCCCGCAAGGCCATCGGCAACCTGCTGGCCGAGGCCAAGCAGCAGGCGGTCGAGCTGCTGCGGGCCAACGAGCCGGCGGTCCGGGCGCTCTCCGAGCGGCTGCTGCAGAAGGACGAGGTCGCCGGCGAGGAGCTCGAGGAGATCATGGTGTCCAAGGCGGTGGCCAGGGCGACCCCGGCCTTCCGGCCGGTGCTGGAGCTGGTCGGCGAGACCTGGCACACTCCGGCCCTGCTGGAGGCCTCGCCCCGCGACCGCGCCCCCTCCGACGCGATCCCGCCGCAGCCGCGTCCCGGCCCCCCGCCGGGCACCGGCACCGGGAACCCGAGCACCGGCGGCGGAGCCGCCGACCGGGAGTTCGAGTGGTGAGGTCGCCGAGCTAGCCGCCCCCGACCAGGCCGGCGGCGGCCAGGGCGGCCCAGACCAGCTCCGGGTGGAGGATGTCGGAGTGGGCCCCCGATGGCGGGCCGCCGCGGTTGACGATCGCCTTGCCATCCAGGTTGACGAAGCGGCCGCGCTGGAAGGTGTAGCCGGACCCGACCGGGCCCAGCGGGACCTCGGTGGCGTCGACCGCCTGGGCGCCGTCGTGGCCCATGCCGCCCCAGCGGAACAGCCGGTCCTCCAGAGCGGCCGAGTCGTCCCGCGAGCTCATCGCGGCCAGCGGGTAGAGCTTGCCGACGGCGGTGTCGTGGACCGAGAAGCAGGCCACCAGCGGGCCGTCGACCCGGGCGGCCATGCCCTTGAGGGCGCCACCTCTGGCCCGGTCCATCGGCAGGGCGTCGGCGAACGCGAAGTGCGAGAACGCGCCCTGCAGCAGGTACAGCGACCTGACCGGGGAGCCGGCCGGGTCGGGCAGGCCGGTCAGGGCGAACGACACCAGCCGGGCCCCGAAGCTGTGCCCGAGCAGGTGGATGCGCAGGCCCGGGTCGGCGTCACCGAGCCGGCCGAGCAGCGGGCCGAGCCCCTGCTTGCCGACCACCCCGGCCCGCTTCTTCATCTCGAAGTAGGTGAGCTGGCGCAGCGCCTCCTTGGCCCCGTTCCACAGCCGCCCGAAGGCGTCGCCGAGGCCGGCCGCGCCGCCATCGCCCGGCTGGGGGACGGCGTCGGCGAAGCGGCCGAACACCTCCTCGGGGTCGTCTTCCAGCAGCGCCTGCTCGCCACCGTCCTCGGTGGCCGGTTCGGCGTCGGGCTCGCCGGCCAGCTCGGCCATGAGGGTCTGGAACCGGACCAGGGCCGCCGGGTCCTCCGGCCGTTCCTCCAGCAGCCGGGCCAGCCCGTCGAGGGCGGCGCGCCGGTCGGCGCCGGGGAACACGTCCTTGAGGTCGGTGACCAGGGCCGGGTCGCTGGCCGGAACCGGCGGCGGTGTGGCGTCGCCGAGCCCGGCAGCCCCGCCGCCGGCGGCGGTCGGCTCCGGCTCGTCGGCCCAGCGCTTGGACGGCCACACCACCCCGAGGGTGCCGACCTTGGCGGCCTGCCCGCCGCCCCTGGTGAGCAGCCCTGGGACCTGCTCGAAGAACAGCTGGTAGAGCCGGTGGGCCTGGCGGCGGTCGTTGTTCCAGCCGTGGGAGAAGACGAACAGGTCGGTCAGGTCCCTGCCGGGCAGCTCGGCCAGCAGGGCGTCCACCTCGCCCTGGCTGGGCTTGCCCTGCTCGTCGAAGCCGATCTCCCAGTGCGGCAGCCCGTTGATCGCACCCGCCATGCTGATCTCCTTCCGTTGGCGTTCATTGCCTGCAGTCCCCGATCCATGTGGGGGGAGCTCCGGCTCCCCTCCACCGCCACCCAAGAGCGCCTGTGCCGTGGTCGAGCCGGATGATCACACCGATTGGATGGCTCGCATCAGGTCGACCAGGCCGTGGCCCTGGAAGTAGCGCTCGCGTCCCAGCGAGGTGGCGGACTCCAGGAAGATCCGCTTGATCTCGTCCGGCCGGCCGATGAACTCCCGCCGGATCGACAGGAAGCTGGCGATCACCCCGGCGACGTGCGGGGCGGCCATGCTGGTGCCGGAGTCCTCGACGTAGACCGCGGTGCGACCTGGCGCCGGCACCTTGCCGTCGGGAAAGGCGCTGCTCAACGCCTTGCCGGCGGCGCAGGAGGTGATCCGCTCGCCCGGGGCGACCAGGTCCGGCTTGAGCCGGCCGTCCCCGGTGGGGCCCTTGGAGGAGAAGTAGGACACCCCGTAGGCGTGGGGCATGTCCCGGTGGGTGGCGCCGACGGTGATGGCCAGGGCGGCGTTGCCCGGGTCGTTGATGGTCATGGTCAGCCCGACCTGGGTCTGGCGGGCCAGGGCGGTCAGGCTGCCGTAGCCGGTGTTGCCGGCGGCGACCACCACCACCACCCCGGAGCGGACCAGACGGTCGACCTCGCTGCAGACCGGGCTCTGCCCGCAGGCGAACCACTTGGGGTCGAACTCGTACCCCAGGCTCAGGTTGACCCCGTGGACGCGGAGCAGCTTGCCGTAGCCGTTGATGTCCTTGCGGACGTACTCAAGGGCGCGGACCACGTTCATCGACTGCCCGTTGCCCTGGTGGTCGAGGACCTTCAGGCTGACCAGCTTGGACTCGCGGGCGATGCCGGCCAGCACCTCCGGCCGGCTGACCTCGCGGTCCTGGACGCTCGGGGTCGCCGGGCGGGCCGGGTCGAAGACCCGCTCGACCACCCGCAGGTCGCTGCCACGGGGCAGCCGCGCCGGCAGGCCGCCGGCGATGATGCCGGCCACGTGGGTGCCGTGGCCGAAGCGGTCGACCAGGGCGTCGCCCAGCTCCGGGTCGCCCGGCCTGGTGAAGTCGCGGTGCAGGTCGGCGACGTGGCCTTTGAGGTTCTCGTAGTGGCTGAAGTGGCGGTGGTGCTGGTCGATGCCCGAGTCGAGCACCGCCCAGGTGACGCCGCGGCCGCTGGCGTCGTAGGAGCGCCTGGCCGCATCCGCCTTGACCGTGGCGCAGGAGGCGTCGATCAGCGGGTGGATCGGGAAGTCGGGCCAGACCCGGTAGATGGCCCGCCTTGCCGGGTCGGGCTGGCGCTGGTCGGCCTCGACCAGGCGCAGGATGGCGGCCACGCTGAGCTGGCAGCGGTGGTAGGTGTCGGCCACCCGCTCGGGCGCCGGCTCGCCGGGCAGGGTGTCGGCGAAGTGGTCGAGGAACTGGCGGCGCGCCCCCTCCAGCCCGTCCCGGTGGCGCAGGTTGAGCTCGATCACCACCGGGATGGGGGCGTCGGGGCTCGGGTCGAAGCCGATCCGCTCCCGCTCCTCGGCGTCGATCAGGGCGTCGGAGACGATCGCCCGCTGGACCAGCGGGCGGTCGCGGCGGCGGGCCCGTTCCTGGGCGGTCGGCTCGGGGTCGGGGGGGATGCGGGCGGATCCGCCCCCCGCAGTCGTCGGCTCGTCGTCGGGCAAGGGAACCTCCACGGTCTTGGCTACGGCTGCAGGGTGGCCTCGAGCGGGACCGTCCGGACGCCGACCCCGAGGGCGACGGTGAGCCGCGGCGTCGGCTGGGCCGGGCAGGCGAGCACGATGCCCTGGGTGCCCTGCTGGTTGTCGTCCCGGCCGAGCACCAGCGTGCGCGAGCACAGGACCCGTCCGCCAGCCCGCAGCTCGGCGCTGAGGGGCAGGGCGTCGCCCGGCGCGCCGCCGAACCCCGCCGAGGCGTCGACCACCACGACCGCCTGCCCGCGGCCGACGAACGCCGAGCTCACCCGCAGCTGCAGCTCGACGCCGCGCAGGACGCCGAAGCCGAGGTCGGCCTGGACGGTGTCCCTTGGCCCGGGATCGATCGCTCGCAGCGGCGGGTTGGCCGGCCAGGACCCCGAGGTGTCCAGCTGGATGGTCTGGTCGCGGGGGCGGACGACGACAAGGGTGGTGAGCTTGATCCTGGCCAGCGACGACAGCTGGGGCGCCGGTCCGGTGAACACGGTGTAGATGTCGGGCTCGCGCTCGTTCTGGAGCACCGGGGTGCCGCCCTCGGTGCCGAACTGCTGCTGCTCGACGGTGGAGAACACTCCCCCGCCGGTGTCGAGCAGCTCCAGCCCCTGCAGGGCGAGCACCCGCTGGCCGGCCGGCAGGCCCTGGATTCGGAAGCTGACCGAGGCGATCGTCTCCCGGTCGTTGGTCGAGAAGCGGCTGGCCGCGACGGCCGCGATCGTGAGCTTCCCGTCACGGGCGGCCCAGCCGAGGTCGCGGGCGTCGGCGCCCGGTTCGGGGGCGGTGGTCGGGGTCGCCGGGTCGGCGGTGGCCGCCGGGGCGGCCGGGGCGGCGGGGTGGGCGACGCTGCGGCCGGCCACGAAGGCAAGGCCGGCCACCACCAGGGTGGCCGCGGTCAGGGCGATCCGGAGCCGGGACGGCGCCGGCGGGGGGATCGGCGCCTCCGGGTCCGGCGGCAGGTCGTGCTCCCGGCCGGCCTCGACCGAGTCCTCCAGGGTGGCCAGCGGCGTCGCGCAGGTCGGGCAGACGGTCTCGCCTGGCCGCACGGCGTCGCAGCGAGGGCACCAGGCTCTCATGGCAGGCCGCCCGGCTGGCCGATCGTCCAGGCGCCCTGGACGGTCTCCTCGGCTTGGGCCCGGACGACGACCTCGAACGACAACGGGTCGCCGCCGGGGGCGTCCGATCCGACGGCCGCCAGCTGATCGGCCCCGACCGAGATCACCGCGGTGCCGTCGGACCCGTCGATCCAGGCCGACAGCTCGGAGATGCCGGCCTCGTCGGTGACGATCACCCGCCGCCTCGACGGGTTGAGGACCGACCGCTCCAGCCGGCCGACCGCCTGCAGCACGACCATGATCAGGCCGCGGCGGTAGGCCGACCCGGCAACCCGCACGGTGCGGCAGTCCTGGCAGGCCAGGCGCAGCCGGCAGCCAGGGCAGTCCCGGCGCGCGGACAGCCACTGGGAGCTCTGGAAGTTGTTCCCCGGCCTCCCCTGCAGCTCCCGGTCGACCAGGGTGCCGAGCACTCGCTCCTCGACCCGCCTGGCCACGATCAGCCCGCGCAGCTCCACGGTGGCCACGGCCTGCTCGTCGAGGGTCCGGTCGAGCACCACCTCGGTGTCGATGCCGCCCTGGGACGCCGGCCGGCTGCCGGCGGTGGAGATGCTGGCGATCTCCCCGCCGGGCAGCAGGTCCCTGCCGGCGCCGTCGCGGACCCGCAGACCTTCAAGGGCGCTGATCTCGCGACCGCGGGTCACCCCCGTGACGTGCAGCTCCAGCCGGCTGAAGCCGGTGCCGACGGTGATGCTGCGCAGCGTGACGGTGAGCCCGCCGCCCTGCGCCGGCCAGTTGAAGTCGCGCCGGCCGGTGTTCGGCCCTTCGTCGGTGAAGCCGGGCACGCTGGTTGCCGTCGCGGCCGCCGGGGCCGACGGGGTGGTCCGGCTCATCCGTCCCGCCGCGAAGGCGCTGGCCACGGCGGCGACGACCAGCAGGCCGACCCCGAAGACGCCGGCCGCCGGCAGCAGCGCCCGCAGCCGGCGGCCGGCCCGGTCGACCCGCCCGAGCTCCGGCTGCCCAGGACGGGCCGGCGGCACGGTCAGCAGCCGCCGGCCGCACACCGGGCAGGCCGCTCCCGGCCTGGCCACCCGCAGCTCGTCGCAGCGTGGGCACCATGCCTGCCTGCCCCCGGTCATGGCCGTCTAGCCGCGCACCACCCGCAGATCGCGGGTGGTGGTGTTCAGTCGCGTCCTGCCCGATTCGGTGCAGACGACGATGTCCTCGATCCGCGCCCCGAAGCGGCCGGGCAGGTAGATGCCCGGCTCGACCGAGAAGGCCATGCCAGGCTCCAGCGGCTGGTCGTTGCCGGCGACGATGTAGGGGTCCTCGTGCTCCTCCAGGCCGATGCCGTGCCCGGTGCGGTGCAGGAAGTGCTCGCCGTGACCGGCGGCGCGGATCGGGTCGCGGCAGGCGGCGTCGACCGCCGCCGCCGTGACCCCGGGCCTGACGGCGGCGCAGCCGGCGAGCTGGGCGGCGTACAGCAGCGCGTACAGCTCCTGGAAGCCGTCCGGCGGCTCGCCGACCACCAGGGTGCGGGTGGTGTCCGAGCAGTAGCCGTCGAGCCGGCCGCCGATGTCGACCACCACCGGATCGCCGGACCGGATGACCCGCCCGGTGGCCACGTGGTGCGGGCTGGCCCCGTTCGGTCCCGAGGCGACGATGGCGAAGCAGAGCTCGTCGTGGGTCTCGCGGATCGCCCGCTCGCTGTCCCGGGCCAGCTCCTGCTCGCTGCGGCCGGCCCAGCGCAGCTCGCCCAGACCCTCGACCACCCGGTCGATCGCCGCCGCCACCCGAGCCAGCGCCTGCACCTCCTCCGGGTCCTTGCGCATGCGCAGCTGCCTGGTCACCGTCGACGCGACGGTGAAGCCCGCCCCGGGCAGGGCGTCCTGGAGCCGCAGCAGGAACGCGCTCCACAGCCGGTCGCCGACCCCCAGCCGGCCACCGGCCGCCCCGGCGCCCTCCAGCGCCTGCCTGACCAGCCGCACCGGGTCGTCGGTCTCCCGCCAGGCGACCACCTCGACCTCGAGGTCGCCCAGGTGGTCGCGGGCCAGCGGCGCCTCAAGGGCGGGCACGACCAGCCGGCCCTCGCCGGCCGCGGGCAGCACCAGCAGGGTCAGCCGCTCCAGGGCCGGCGGCCGGTAGCCGGTCAGGTATTCCAGGTCGGCCGACGGCCCCAGCAGCAGCGCGTCCACGCCACGCTCGGCCTGCTCCTTGCGCGCCCTGGCCAGCCGTTCGGCCCGCGCTGCGGCGGTTGTCGTCATGGGGGAGATCCTACCTCCCGTCAGACCTTGATCCGCAGTGCCTGTTCCAGCACGTCGATGCCGACCGGCGGGCCGCCGGCGACCCGCCAGCCGTCGAGGGCGAGGGCCAGCGGCTCGGCGGTCTCCACGGCGACCCGGCGGGACTGGTACTCGCGGATCGAGGGGTGGGGCACGTGGTCGCCGTAGTAGACGTTCTTGGAGCGGGCGTAGATGCCGAGCGGCTCGCCCTGGAAGGCGATCACCGACATGCGGCCGTCGTCGGGCAGGGCCCGCGGGGCGACCTTCATGCGTCCCATGGAGAACTGGCCGTTGGCGACGACCAGGCCGGCCAGGCGCAGCTCGACCGCGGTGTGGTCGACCTCCAGCCGGGCCGGGGTGGAGCGGCTGACCAGCAGGCTGCCGAGGGCCGCGGCCAGCCGGCCGACCCGCCCGGCCGCGGCCACCGCCGGGGTTCGGGCCGACACCTCGGCCGGGTAGCCGAGCTCGGCCGCGTTGGCGAACACCCCGACCCGCTGCGTCCCGTCGGGCCCGCGCCAGCGGGCCCGGCCGACGTCGGCCAGGAAGAGGTTGGGACCCAGCAGGTGGCGGGCCAGCTGGTGCGGCTCGTCGGGCAGCCCGAAGGTGGCCGACAGGTCCTGGCGGCCGAGCCCGGCCAGGCCAAGGACCGCGTCCGGCCAGCGCGGCCCCGTCGGGTGGACCAGGACCCGCAGCAGGGCATGGGCCAGCCGGTCGGAGCCGACCGCGACCAGGAGGCGGTGGCCGTCCTCCAGTGCCCTGCCCGCGATCGCCCCGGCCCGCTCGACCGGCCTGGCCACCGCCGCCTCGGCCACCACCCCCGACCCGGCAAGGGCCCGGCGCAGCAAGGTCAGGTCCCGGCGGGCGGCCGTCGGGTCGCCGATCAGGAACGGCGGCCCGTAGGGCAGCGGGCCGGGTCGGGCCGGGTCGGCGGCTGGCCTTGGCGAGGTCACGGAATGCTCCTGGACGGCGTGGGCGTGGCGGGATCGGCCCCGGGGGGCACGCGGCTCATCCTAGCCCGCGGCCCGCCGGCTTGCGGCAGGCCGAGGGCCTGCCTGGTACGGGTTCGCCGAGCCGGCCCCGCGCGGGTTCGCTACAGCAGGCTGGAGTAGGCGACCACGCCCCGCTGGCAGGC
>DATHIG010000641.1:0-3396 GCA_035490035.1 Actinomycetes bacterium | reverse complement strand
CTGGCGCACCGCCATGTCGACGAACTCGCGCCGTTCGGCCGGGTCGAGGGCGGCGCCCCGGCTGCTCAGCGTCCCGAGCGTGCCGAGGATCACCGTGAGCGGCGTCTTCAGCTCGTGGGAGACGGTGGCCAGCAGGTCGCGCTTGAGCCGGTCGCTCTCCTGGAGCTGGCGGATCAGCGCCTGCTCGCCTCTGACCAGGCTGGCCTGCTCGGCCGCGGTCGCCCGGGCCTGCTCGGCGGCCGCCTCGGCCTGGGCCCGTTCCCGGTCGGCCCGGATGGCGCCCCGGCAGGCGAGGTAGACGTCGACGGTGGGCAGGCCGAGGATCGGTACGAGGCCGAGGCTGCGCTGGGCGACAATGGCGACCACCGGCCCCATCGACAGCAGAATGGCCGACACCCAGGCCCGCACGCCGACTCCCTGGCGCACCTGGTCGAGGGCGGCGGGGCCGCCGCCGGCCAGGACCAGCACGGCCTCCACGAGCAGGTTGTTGACCAGGAAGAACGCCAGGGCGGCCGGGGCGAACGCGGCCAGCGACACCTGGCCCTGCCCTGGGTCGCCGCCGAGCAGTGAGTAGACGACCCCGGCGCTGCCCAGCGCGATGGCCAGCTGCGCGGAGTTGAACAGCACCTTGCGGGCCGGCTTGCCGCCCCGCAGGTCGGCCAGGGCCGAGCAGGCGCCGAGCGCGACCACCCCGGCGGCGGTCCCCCAGCCGAGCATGAGCGCGAACGCGAACGGCTGCGACATGGTGGTCGAGTCGCGGGTCCCCGGCCGCCCCAGCTCCAGCGGCATCAGCTCGGCGGCCAGCACCAGCGCGGCCAGCAGCAGCACCGGGCCGGGTTCCCGGCCGGCCACCCTGGCGGCGGCGGGCGCAGCCAGCAGCAGCAGGACGAGGCCGACCATGGCCACGACGGCCGTGTACGCGC
This sequence comes from Actinomycetes bacterium, assembly GCA_035490035.1. GTDB lineage: Bacteria > Actinomycetota > CALGFH01 > CALGFH01 > CALGFH01 > CALGFH01. Next base: position 2,473 of record DATHIG010000641.1, on the reverse strand, counting down.
CGACCCGGCGGCGCGCGGCAGTCCTGGCCGCCCTCAGCTCCATTTGCGTGGAGCGCCCAGACCGGCGACCGGCCCGGCGAGCGCCAGCAGCAGCTCGCCGACCCGGGCCAGGCGCTGCACCAGCTTCACGAACGACCCCCTCCCAGATGGCCGCCGGGACAGCCGCCGGCCGGGCCTCAGTATACCCAAACGATACGAAGCATCCATTCCGAACGAACAACTTATGTCAACCCTATCAGGGCGGCGGGGTGACGCCGGCTTGCTACCCTTGTCGGTCGACCCACCCGCCACCTCCCAAGGAGCCCACGACCGTGTCCCGTACCCTGCTCGCCGTGCATGCGCATCCCGACGACGAGTCGTCCAAGGGCGCAGGCACCATGGCCCGCTACGCCGACGAGGGCGTACGGACCGTCCTGGTCACCTGCACCGGCGGTGAGGCCGGCGAGATCCTCAACCCGGCCATGGACCAGCCGGGCGTGCTGGAGCGGATGCCGGAGCTGCGCCGCCAGGAGCTGGCCAAGGCCCTGGAGATCCTTGACGTCACCGCCCACCACTGGCTCGGCTACCGCGACTCGGGCATGGCCGACAGCGAGGCCAACCGCCACCCGGACGCGTTCGCCAACGCCCCCCTTGACGAGGCGACCGGCCGCCTGGTCGCCCTCATCCGCGCCGAGCGGCCCCAGGTGGTGCTCACCTATGACGAGCGCGGCGGCTACCCTCACCCCGACCACATCCGCACCCACGAGGTCTCGGTGGCGGCCTTCGAGGCGGCCGGCGACCCCGACCGCTACCCCGAGGCCGGGCCGCCCCACCAGCCGCTCAAGCTCTACTACCACGCCACCTTCAGCCGCGGCCGGATGGAGATGATCCACGCCGGCGCGGTGGCCCGCGGGATCGACAGCCCGTTCGCCGAGTGGCTCAAGCGCTGGGACGACGAGGAGGGGGGCTTCCCGGAGCCGGTGATCACCACCCAGGTCGACGTCGCCGCCTGGTTCGGCCGGCGACGCGACGCCCTGATCGCCCACGCCACCCAGATCGACCCCGACAGCTTCTGGTTCGCCATCCCCGACGAGGTGGTGGCCGAGGTCTACCCCTGGGAGGACTACACCCTGGCCCGGTCGCTGGTCCCGGTCGGCGAGCACGAGACCGACCTGTTCGAGGGGATCGATCAAGAGGGCAACCCGATGTCGTAGGGGCTATGCTTCCCGGCATGGAGGTGTACGACTCGATCCTGGACGTGGTCGGCGGCACCCCGCTGGTCCGGCTGTCACGGCTCGGCCGCGGCCTGGCCCCGACCCTGCTGGCCAAGGTCGAGTTCCTGAACCCCGGCGGCTCGGTCAAGGACCGGATCGGCCTGGCCATGGTCGAGCGGGCCGAGCGGGCCGGCCAGCTCAAGCCGGGCGGCACGATCGTGGAGCCGACCAGCGGCAACACCGGCGCCGGGCTGGCCATCGTTGCCGCCCTCAAAGGCTACCGGTGCGTGTTCGTGATGCCGGACAAGATGAGCCAGGAGAAGATCGCCCTGCTCAGGGGCTACGGGGCCGAGGTCGTCATCGCCCCGACGGCGGTGCCGCCCGACTCGCCCGAGTCCTACTACTCGGTGGCCGACCGGCTCACCGCCGAGATCCCCGGCGCCTACCAACCGAACCAGTACGCCAACCCGGCCAACCCCGAGGCCCACTACCGCAGCACCGGGCCCGAGCTGTGGGAGCAGACCGACGGCGAGCTGGACATGTTCGTGGCCGGGGTCGGCACCGGCGGCACCATCACCGGGGCCGGCCGCTACCTCAAGGAGCGCAAGCCGGAGCTGGTCGTGGTCGGGGCCGACCCCGAGGGCTCCATCTACACCTCCGACGACGTGCACCCCTACCTGATCGAGGGGGTTGGCGAGGACTTCTGGCCCGAGACCTTCGACCGCTCGGTGGTCGACCGCTACGTGACCGTCTCCGACCGGGACGCCTTCCTGATGACCCGCCGGCTCGCCCGTGAGGAGGGTCTGCTGGTCGGCGGCTCCTGCGGGCTGGCCATGGTGGCCGCGGTCGAGGTGGCCAAGGAGCACGGCCGCGACACCACCATCGTGGTCCTGCTGCCCGACTCGGGCCGCGGCTACCTGTCCAAGGTCTACAACGACGACTGGATGCGCGACCATGGCTTCCTGGCCCGCCGGGGCGCGGCCACCGTCGTCGACGTGCTCGGCGGCAAGGCCCACCACGACACCCCGCCGCTGGTCACCGTCGCCTCCCACCAGCGGGTCAAGGAGGCGATCGACCGCCTCCACGCCTATTCGGTCAGCCAGCTCCCGGTCGTCCACGGCGAGGACCCGAGCGACGTCTCCAGCGTGGTCGGCTCGGTCCAGGAGGGCTCCCTGCTGGAGCGCCTGTTCCGCAAGCCCGAGGTGCTGGACGCCCAGGTCGTCGACGTCATGGACCCCCCGTTCCCCACCATCGAGCAGCACGAGCAGGCCGAAGCCGCC
>DATHIG010000640.1:0-2018 GCA_035490035.1 Actinomycetes bacterium | reverse complement strand
AACGCGAGACCGTGGACGGCACCGACGTCGATGGGGTCCTGGGCCGCATCCCCGGCCAACACCAACCGGTCGGCGCCACCGGCCACACCGCCACCACCACCGCCGTCCCGACCGACGAGCGAGCCACGGCGACAGGGAGGTGACGCAGGTGCACGGCCACGACGGAGTCGGGCTGACAGCGCGCGGCCGTCGACGCCGATCGGATCGTGGCCGGTGAACGCGCTGCTGGCGCTCGGGGCGTGGAGCTCGATCGGCGCCGGCCCGACGGCCGCGGCCGAGCCACGGGGACGATCGATTGGCACGGCGCACGGCGCTCTCGGGCCCCATGCGGGCTGGGCCCGCCTGCGGCACGTGCGGCGGCACCCCGGGGACGTGCTGCGGGTGCTGGCCGGCGGCCTGGTGGTGGCGGCAGGCGCTCTGGCCGCCCACTACGGCCACGTGTTCGCCTTCGACGCCAACCTGTTCCGGCTGGTCAACCAGCTGCCCGATGGGCTGGGTCGGCCGCTGCTGGTGGTGATGCAGCTCGGTGCGCTGGCCGCGGTCCCGGTCATGGCGGCGGTGGCGCTGGCCGCCCGCCGGCCCAGGCTGGCCCGTGACCTCGCCGTGTCCGGCGGTCTGGCCTGGGTGCTGGCCAAGGTGGTCAAGGGCCTGGTCGGGCCGGGGCAGCCTGTCGCCCTGCTCCAAGGGGTCGTGGAGCGCGTGCTCGACACCGGTCTCGGCTACCCTTCCGGCCACGTCGCGGTGGCGGCCGCGTTGGCGACCGCGGCCGGGCCGTGGCTGCCACGCCCGGCGCGGCGGGCGGCCTGGTGGGTGGTCTGGCTGGTGGCGTTCGGCCGGATGCACGCCGGCGCGCACCTGCCGCTGGACGTGGTCGGCGGGGCCGCGTTGGGCTGGGCGGTGGCCGCCGCGGTCCATCTGGCCGTTGGCTCGCCCGGCGGCCTGCCCACGCAACGGGCGATCCTGGAGGGCCTGCAGGCGGCTGGGATCGAGCCGGACACGGTCCACCCGGTAGGGGCCGACGCGCGCGGCTCGGTCCCCTTCGTCGTCCGCGCCCGCGACGGCGAGCGGTGGTTCGTCAAGTCGGTCGGCCGTGAGCAGCGCGACGCCGACCTGCTCTACAAGCTCTGGCGCTGGGCCGCGTTCCGGGAGGTCGAGGACGAGACCCCGTTCGCCACCCCCAAGCAGGCGGTGGAGCACGAGGCCTATCTCCAGCTGCTGGCCGCCCGCGCCGGGGTCTGTACCCCGGCGGTACTGACCGCCGCCCCCACCGGCGACGGCCACGTCCTGCTGGTCCAGCAGCATGTCGCCGGCGAGACGCTGGACCGCCTTGACGCCGCGCAGGTCGACGACCGGCTGCTGGCCGCCGTCTGGGCCGAGGTGGGGCGGCTGCGCGCCGCCGGCATCGCCCACCGTGACCTGCGGCGCGCCAACCTGCTGGTCGATCCCGACGGACAGCCCTGGCTGCTGGACTTCGGGTTCGCCGAAGCCGCGGCCAGCCGACGGCGGCTGGCCGGCGACGTGGCCGAGCTGCTCACCTCGCTGGCCTGCCTGGTCGGCGCCGACCGGGCCGTGCGCAGTGCCACCGAGACCCTCGGCGTCGAGGCGGTCGCCCAGGCGTTGCCGCTACTCCAGCCGGCCGCCCTGGCCGCCGCCACCCGTGCCGACCTCAAGGCCCGGCCGGGCCTGCTCGCGGAGCTGCGCGAGCGAGCGGCGGCCGACGCCGGGACCGAGGCGCCCCCGCTGGACCCGCTCACCCGCGTGCGCCTACGCACCCTGCTGCTCCTGGTGGCCGCCGGGTTCGCCGTCCACCTGCTGCTCCCGCAGGTCGGCGAGCTCCGGCAGACGCTTGGAGCGCTCCAGGCGGCCCGCTGGACCTGGCTGGCGGCCGGCGGGCTGGCGCTGTGGTCGCCGCTCGGACGCCGGCGGCTGGTGGTCCCGGCGTCGGCCGCCGCTCGCTCGCGCAGCTCCGCGAGCAGGCCCGGCCGGGCCTTGAGGTCGGCACGGGTGGCGGCGGCCAG
>DATHIG010000639.1:0-3707 GCA_035490035.1 Actinomycetes bacterium | reverse complement strand
TCCTGGTGGTGGGGACCGACGGGCGGGAGCACGGCCGGAGCACCGCCGGAGGCGGGAACCCGATCAGCCACCCCGCCGGGGCGGCCGCGGCACTCGGCGAGGCGCTGCGCACGGCGCTGGCCGGGGTGGACCCGGGCCGGGTGCGGGCGTCGGTGATCGGCGTCGCCGGGGGGCCGGCGCTGCGCACACCGCCGGTGGCCGCGCAGTTCGGGAAGGTGTGGGCGGACGCGGGCCTGACCTGCGACCCCGGGTACGCACCGGACCTCGAGGTGGCGTTCGCGGCCGGCACACCCGAGCCGGACGGCACCGTGCTGGTCGCCGGCACCGGTGCGGCAGCCGGTTCCGTGACCGGCCACCGGTTGACGCGGACGGCGGACGGCCACGGCTGGCTGCTCGGTGACGACGGCTCGGGGTTCTGGCTCGGCCGCGAGGCCGTGCGCGCCGCGCTGCGCACGCTGGACGCGGGGGAGCCCCCCGGTCGCCTGGTCGGCTCCGTGCTCCGCGAGCTGGACGCGGCCGAGACGGTCGACCAGGTCCAACTGGCGCATCGCGGGATCGACCGGCGGCGCGACCGGGTGATCCACGCGGTGAACTCGCGTCCGGGCGTCCAGCTGTCGGCGCTCGCCCCACTGGTCACCGCCGCCTACCGGGAGGGCGACCCGGCGGCGCGGTCGATCGTCGAGCGCGCCGCGGCCGCGCTGCTCGCCACCCTCAGCCGGGTCCGGGACCAGGGCGAGCGCACGCCGATCGTCCTCGCCGGGAGCCTGACCAGCGACACGTCCCCCGTGGGGACCACCCTGCGGACGCTGCTGGAGGCCCGGTTCGCCGGCACGGTCCGGCCGGCACGCAGCGGGGTGGGCGGTGCCGCCTGGCTGGCCCTGGCCGCGCTCGACCCTGCGCTCGCCACCCGCGACGCGCACGCCCGGCTCTGCGCCTGACCCGTCGACCGGATCTGCGTGCCGCGGCAGGCCTCGACAACAGGCCTCGGCGGTCCGAGCTGGGTTGTCCGCTACCAGCCGGCGACGATGCGCAGGAGGCCACCGGTGTCGGGCCGGCCGAGCCGCACGAACACGGGCGTCTCCCCGAGCCCGGCTCGGTAGCCGGTCAGCGTGGTGGGCCCGACGACCACCCGAGACCGGCTGGCGTCATACCAGCGGCCCGGCGGGATGTGCACGTTGCGGCTCTGCGCGTCGGTGACCAACGGTGCGGCGAGCAGCGAGTCGCCGAGCAGCCACTGGTCGTCGACGCTGTAGGTGGCCGCGTCGCCGGGGAACTGGAAGAACAACGGCTTCATGATCGGCTCACCGGTGGCGATCGCACGCCGCACCTGGTCGCGAATGTAGGGAGTCAGCTGCTCGTGCCGCTGGACAGCCCGCGTGTAGAGGTCGACGGTCTCCTGGTCGTAGTCCTCCCGCTGCCCGGTGAAGGGGTCCGTGCGGCCCACCGGGGACGTCGAGGAGTACATCAGGGGCATGAGCGAGGCCGCCTGCGCCCACCGGATGAGCAGCTGCTTGCTCGGTGTGGGCCCACCGAGCGATCCACCGATCATGTCCGTCTCGACGAACGGGTAGCCGATCGAGCTGATGGCGAGGTTCTGGGCAACCGCCGCCTGCAGCGATCCCCAGTCGGTGCTCTTGTCGACCTGGCGGATGACGAAGCCGTAGCGCTGGGACCCGGTCCAGTGGATGCGGATGCCGGCGCCCTGCTGGTCGAACTCGTCCGCGAGCCGGGCGCCGAGGTCGAGGTAGTCGAGCGGCTGGTGCCCGGGGTACGGCGCGCACCGCTCGTCGAAGAACCTGGTGTCGAACTTGAAGCCGTCGACGCCGTAGGTGCTCTCGAGGTTGCGCAGCTGCTGCGCGAACCAGGCCCGTGCGTCGGGGTTGGCCAGGTCGACGATCCCGGCCGTGCCGTTCCACCAGGTGACCTGGCAGGGCTGGGCGGGGTCTTCCTTGCTGTGCAGCAGGTACCCGTGGTCGCGGGCGTACGCGTAGTTGTCCGCGTCGTTGTTGATCCAGAGGGTGACCCACAGGCCCATGTCGTAGCCGAGGCCGTGGATCTCGTCCGACATCTGCTTGGGCGCCGGGAACTTGTCGTTGAACGTGAAGTCACCGTAGTGGGACATCCACCCGTCATCGACCTGGATGGTGTGCCCGGGCACCCCGGCGGTGTGCAGCCCGTTGGCGTACTCGAGCACCTTGTCCTGCGAGACGCTGGTGTAGAACTGGGCCCAGCTGTTCCACAGCGGCAGCCGGTACTGCGTCGGCGTGGCGTCGCTCTTGGCCGGCGCACCGGTGATGGCGACGTAGTCCTGATAGACCGCGTGCGGCGTTGCCTCCACGAAGACCGTGTGCGTGGAGGTGTCGCTGTCCTGCACCTCGAAGTCGGCGGTGTCGGCGCGCCGGCTGCCCAGCGAGACGGCCATCACCTCGCGGGTGTCGAACCAGAGCCCTGCGGCGGACTGGGTGAACCAGAACGGGTCGATCATCAGATAGGAGGCAGGCCCGAAGACGTCGTCACGGATGGCAGCCTCGTCCAGGGGCCAGGGTTGCCTGGTGTAGGGGCCGCCGTCGGCGGTCTGCGCCTCGCCGTGCCCGTACCAATGCCCGGCGGTGGACATCGTGTAGTGGACCGAGGTGCTGAGCACGGCGTCGGCGCCGGCGCCGAAGAGACGGAGCTGATAGCGATCGGCCGTCGGCGTGAACCGCACGTGCGCAGGGTTCGCGGCCTGGGTGGTGTCGACGATGAGGTCGAGGACGCCGTCCTGCCACTGCGCGTCGCGTACGGTTGTCGTGCCCGCCCAGCCGGCGGCGGTGAGGATCTCGGCCGCCGGGGGGCTCCCGGCCGAGGTGGCCAGGACGCGTTGCCCGCCGCGCCAGGTCGAGACGGCAAACGGGTCGCGGTCGATCTTGATCGTGTACCCAGGTGCCCCGGACCCGCCCGGCACGCCAAGGGAGATCACCCCACCGGTGTCGTCATAGCTCACGTCCGAGGTGGCGGCCACGCCGTACGCCGACCCTGCGACAACCCCGCACACGAGCAGCGCCGCGAACGCGGCGCAGGCGGATCGGACGGCCAGTGACCTGCGACTGCGGGCACCCATCGTGGCCTCCTCCGGCGACCACATCCCGCAGGATGGACGCCTGCGCATCGATGTGCGAAAACCCTAGCAAAAAGCACATTTGCCCAATCGCCGCGCTGTGTCAACACCGAAGGGGCAGAACCGATGCCGGGTCGTGGCCGAACGAGGGGCCAATCCTACGGCCCGGCCCCGACCGTCCCCGACGACGCACCGTGGCCCGTCAGCTGGGGGTGCTGACCGTGGTGACCGCCAGCTGGACGGCGTCGGCCATGGCCTCGCGGGCCGGCCGCAGGTACCGGCGAGGGTCGACCGTCTCGGGGTTCTCGGCCAGGTGGTGGCGCACGGCGGTGGTGAAGGCGAGGTTGAAGGCGGTGCCGATGTTCACCTTCACGATGCCGAGGGCGACCGCGCGCCGCAGCTGGTCGGCGGGGACGCCCGAGGAGCCGTGCAGCACCAGCGGGACCGGGACGGCGGCGCGGAGCCGGCCGATGAGGTCGAGGTCCAGCCGGGCGGTCGGTTGGGTCATCGCGTGCGAGCTGCCCACGGCAACGGCAAGGGCGTCAACGGCGGTCGCCTCGACGAAGGCCAGGGCCTGGGCCGGATCGGTGCGGACCCAGGGGGCATGGGA
>DATHIG010000638.1:0-12687 GCA_035490035.1 Actinomycetes bacterium | reverse complement strand
GGCTACGAGCACTCCCCGGCCTGGTCCCCCGACGGCCGGCGCATCGCCTATGTCAAGGACGGCGCCGTCCACGTCATGCGGGCGGACGGCTCCGGCGACCGGGCCTTGACCAGAAGCCGCAAGGACGCTGCCCCGGCCTGGTCCCCCGACGGAGGGCGCATCAGCTTCGTCCGCGACGGGGCAACCTGCACATCGCCACCGCCAACGGTGCAGCGGGTGCCTGCGTGCCAGTGGGGATGCTGCTCACCAGCGGCGCCAGATGGCAGCCATCACCCCGGAGCCGGCCGTGACGCCCCCGGGCACCCCACCCAGCCTGTGGACGGCCCCGGGCACCCCATCCGGCCGTCGGCTACGCTCCCCCTCCGGGGGTCCCGACGGCCAGGGGTGGGGGTTCCGTGCGCCCGAGGAACGGGAACGGGGGGCGGCATGCGACGCGGCCGCACGCTGCTGATCGCGGTCGCGGTCCTCGCCCTCGGTGCCGGTGTGGTAGCGCTGGTGGCGCGGGACCGGCCACAGGGGACTGGCAAGCCGGGCCCTGCGACGGCCGCTCCCGTCAAGGACTGTGAGCCCACCCGCGGTCAGCCTTCCCAGGGAACCGGCGCCATCGCGGCCGACGCGCCGTCACGGACGAGGCTCGGGCCTGGCGTCGAGGTGGAGCGGACGGCCGAGACCGTGGCCGCCAGCCGCGGCGGCCGGCGGCTGGTCGTCTCGGGCAGCGTGTACGCCGCCGGCTGCACCACGCCGCTCGTCGGCGCCTCGCTGGAGGTCTGGCAGACCAACGCCGACGGCGAGTACGGGCCCGGCCACGGCACCGACGACGGCCGCTGCTGCTATCTGGCGGCTGCGCTGCGGACCGATGCCCGCGGCCGCTACCAGCTCGAGACGGTCATGCCCGGCCACTACAAGGGTGAGGAACGGCCGCCACCGGCCCACATCCATTTCGAGGTCCGCCATCCGGACGCCGCCGGGCTGCTGACCGAGCTGCTGTTCGCCGGGGACCCCTGGCTCGGTGGGGACGCCCCCGGCGAGATCGTGCGGCCCACCGAGCTGGCCGGCTCCGACCCGCCGGCGCTCCACGCGCGCTTCGACATCGTGCTCCAGCCCGGCTGAGCCCACCGAATTGCTTGAGTCCGCCGGCCGGCTGCCGATCAGGTCTGCAGACCCGACAAACCGCGGACAGGCACTCACGGGAGCTCCGGTGCGGACGACGCTGTGGCGGTACCACCTGGGCGGTGGCTGTGTGCTCGCCCTCGCCTACGTGTACCTGCCGTTCCCGGTCCTGCGAATCGGTTCCCTGGTGGCGCTGTGCCTCGCCACCATCGCGGCGACGCTGGCCTCGATCCGGCTCTGGCGCCCGGCCAGGCGCCTGCCCTTCTACCTGTTCGCGGCCGGCGAGGCGGTCGGCTTCGTCGCCGGGACGCTCGGGTCCTCGGCCGCCGTCACCCGGGCCGGCGGCAGCCCCGCCGCGGCCGCCCTGACCATGGTCGCCTACCTGATCGGCATCGCCGGCTACGCACTGGTCATCAGGGCCCGCAGCCCAGGCCGTGACCGGGCCAGCCTGATCGACGCCACCGTGATCTCCACCGGCCTGGGCATGCTGGCCTGGGTCTTCCTCGCCTCCCCCTACACGGTGGACGCTTCGCTGCCGCTGGTCGAGCGGATGCTCTCCATGCTCTATGTCGTCCTCGACGTGCTGGTGATCGCGCTGGTGATCCGGCTGACAATCGGCAGCGGGGACAGGACCAGGGCGTACCTGCTCATGACCCTCGGTTGGCTGGTGCTGGTGGCCGCCGACGCCGGGCGGGCCCTGCTGGTGCTGCTCGGCACCTACGACCCGGCCAGTCCCGTCGAGGCCGGCTGGCTGGTCGCCTACGCCCTGTGGGGCGCGGCCCTGCTCCACCCGTCGGTGGTCACCCTGACCGACCCGGCGCCGCTCTTACGAACCGGGCTGACCCGGGCCCGCCTGGCCTCCCTGGCCGCTGCGTCGCTGATGGCCCCGGCCATCCTCGCCATCCAGGCGGTCCGAGACCAGCGGCTCGACATCCCGGTGATCGTCGCCGGCTGCGCGTTCCTGTTCCTGCTGGTGCTGGTCCGGATGGCCGGGCTGGTCCGCGAGGTCGAGGCGACCGTGCGCGAGCTCCGCGGCACCGAGGGCGTGCTGCGGGCCTCGCTCACCGAACGCGACGCCCTCGCCGCCCAGCTCGAGTACCAGGCGTTCCACGACAACCTCACCGACCTGGCCAACCGGGCGCTGTTCAACGACCGGGTGCGGCACGCGCTGGCCCGGGCCCGGAGAGACGGCGGCAGCCTGGCCGTGCTCTTCATCGACCTGGACGACTTCAAGGTGGTCAACGACAGCCTCGGCCACGGCGCCGGCGACCGGGTGCTGCGGGAGGTCGCCGCCCGGCTGCGCGGCTGCCTGCGCGAGCCCGACACCGTCGGCCGGCTGGGCGGGGACGAGTTCGCCATCCTGGCCGAGGGCGCCGACCTGGCGACCGCCCGCGCCCTCGCCGACCGGGTCCTTGCGACCCTCGGCGCGCCGTTCCCACTTGTCGGCGGCCAGGTCACCGTCCGGGCCAGCGTCGGGATCGCCGTCGACGAGCAGCTGGGCCTCGACGAGGCCCAGCTGCTGCGCAACGCCGACATCGCCATGTACGCCGCCAAGAGCAGCGGCAAGGGCACATACCAGGTGTTCCAGAGCTCGATGCTGCGCTCGGTGCGCGACCACCACGACCTGACCGCGGCCCTGGAGGGGGCGATCGAACGAAGGGAGCTGGTGGTCCATTACCAGCCGATCGTCGACCTGCGCGACGGGCGGGTCGCGGGCGCTGAGGCGCTGGTGCGCTGGCCACGGCCGGACCGCGGGCTGGTGCCGCCGGCCGAGTTCATCCCCTTGGCCGAGGAGACCGGCCTGGTGGTCGAGCTCGACCGGTTCGTGCTGCGCCAGGCGTGCCGCCAGATGGCCGGCTGGACCACGGAGGCCGGGCCGCTGCTGCTGCACGTGAACCTCTCGGCCCACCATCTGCTCCGCGGCGACCTTGCCAGCACCGTCGCCGCGGCGCTGCGTGACTCAGGGCTCTCCCCCGACTGCCTGGCCCTCGAGATCACCGAGAGCGTCCTGATGCACGACCTCGACGTCGCCATCGTCCGCCTGCACGAGCTGAAGGAGCTTGGCGTGCACCTGGCGATCGACGACTTCGGCACCGGCTACTCCTCGCTCGCCTACCTGCGCCAGATGCCGATCGACGCGGTCAAGATCGACAAGTCGTTCGTCGACGGCGTCGCCGGCGGGCCCGAGGAGTCGGCGGTGGCCAGGGCCATCCTCGCCCTGGCCGCGACCCTGCACCTCGACACCGTGGCCGAGGGCGTCGAGCAGCCCGAGCAGGCGGCGGCCCTGGCCGAGCTTGGCTGCCACCTGGCGCAGGGTTTCCACTTCTCGCGGCCGATCCCAGCGGCCGACATGGCGCGCCTGATCGTCCAGCGGCCCGTGGCCGGCCTGCGCCACCCGGCCTGAGCGGCGATGCCCCGGTATCGGCCCCAGGTGGCATGCTCGCCCCGCCGATGGGACGCGGGCTGCCAGACCGCCGGACGAGCATGCCCGGCGCATGCGTCGGGATTGCCGAGGCTTCATCCTACGTGGATGCGACGCCGACACTCGTCCGGCACGCTGGGGGACCGGGAGCGGCGGCGGCTGGCGCCGCTTGCCGCCGCCCTCGGCCGCGCCGCCGCCGCGACCGGGACGCCGCGGCTGGAGCCGGTCGCCGGCAGCCTGCCCAGCGGCGCCACCGCCGGGCTGCTGGCCGGGACCTTCAACCCATTCACCCGGGCCCACGCCGCCATCGCCGTCGCCGGCCACCGGGCCGGCTGCGAGCCGGTCGTGCTGGCCATGGCCCCGGTCAGCCTGGCCAAGGAGGGGCTGGAGCAGGCCCACCCGGTGGACCGGCTCGACTGGGTCACGGCCTGGGCGCGCCGGCACCCCTGGGCGGTGGTGGCCGCGGCGAGCCACCCGCTGCTGGTCGACATGGCCGAGGCCCTCGGCCGGGCCACCGGGACGGAGGTGGCCCTGCTGCTCGGCGCCGACAAGGCGGCCCAGCTGGTCGAGGCCCGCTGGTACGACGACCCGGCGGCCGCCATGGCCCGCCTGGACCGGGCGGCCACCCTGCTGATCGCCGAACGGGCCGGCCACCGGCTGCCCGCCATCCCCCTGCGCGCGAGCCCCCTGCCCACCGCGGCCTGGGTTCCCGAGCGGTCCGCGACCCAGGCCCGCGCCGCCGCCGCCCGCGGCCTCCCGCTCGACGACCTGCTCCCGGCGGTGGTGGCCAGGGGCGTGGCCCGAACCGGCGCCTACGCCCCCGGAAGTTCCTACCTGGGCAGGATTCGGGAGCTCGACGCACTGGTTACCTCCGGTAGACACGGGGAGCTAGGCTTCCCTCTCGAGGCCCCCTGACCGCCGGAGGTAGGCATGGCCGTCCGCGACGTGGAGTTCGTCATCATCGGTGGCGGGGTGGCCGCGGCCAAGGCGGCCGAGGGGGTCAGGGCGGCCGGCGGCGAGGGCAGGGCGGTGGTGCTGACCGCCGAGCCCGAGCTCCCCTACGAGCGGCCGCCGCTGTCCAAGGAATTCCTGCGCGGCGAGGCCGGTCGCGAGAAGACCCGCACCCACGACGAGGCCTGGTACCGCGACCACGATGTCGAGGTGCTGCTGGCGACCAGGGCCAGCACCCTCGACCCGGCCACCCGGACGGTCACCACCGAGGTCGGCGAGCAGCTCCACTACGGCCGCGGCCTGGTGCTGGCCACCGGCGCCCAGCCGATCCGGCTCGACCTGCCTGGCGGGAACCTGGACGGCGTCTACTACCTGCGCACGGTCGACGACGCCGAGCGGCTGCGGGCCGCCATCTCGAGGGCCGAGAGCATGGTGATCATCGGCGGCGGCTTCATCGGCGCCGAGGTGGCCGCCAGCGCCACCCAGATGGACACCCGGGTGACCGTGCTTGAACTGGCCGACACCCTGTGGACCAGGGCGGTCGGCCCCGAGATGGGCGGCTTCTTCGAAGCGTTCCTGCGCGACCGGGGCGTCCATGTCCGCACCCGGACCAGGGCAGAGCGGCTGGAGGGCGGCGAGCAGGTCGAGGCGGTGGTCCTGCCCGACGGCTCCCGGCTGCACGCCGACGTTGTGGTCATCGGGGTCGGGGTCCGCCCCGACACCGAGCTGGCCGAGCGGGCCGGCCTGCCGGTGGACAACGGCATCCTGGTCGACCAGCACCTGCGGGCGGTCGAAGGCGTCTGGGCGGCCGGCGACGTCGCCAACGCCGACCATCCGCTGTTCGGCCGGATCCGGATCGAGCACTGGGCCGAGGCGCTCAACCAGGGGCTGCTCGCCGGGCGCAACCTGGCCGGGGCCGGCGAGCGCTACGACCGTGTGCCCTACTTCTACTCCGACCAGTTCGACCTGTCGCTGTCCTACCTCGGCCATGTCCGGGAGTGGGACGAGCTGGTGGTGCGGGGCAGCCGCGAGGTCAAGGAGCCGAGGTTCGTCGCCTGGTACCTGAACGACGGCACGCCCCGGGCAGCCCTGATCGTCAACGACTGGGACGCCGAGGACCCGGTCCGCGAGGTCATCCGCCGCAACCGGCCGGTCGACAGAGACAAGCTCACCGATGCAGCGGTCGACCTGGGCGATCTGTAGGCCGATCCGTGTAGGCCAACCCAGGCACCGCCCGTTGCCGGAGGCCCATAAAAGGGCCCCCGCGCCATCCGGGGGGGCCAAGACAGCGCGAGGGGCCGCAGAGGGCATACTACGCCGTTTCTGCGACTTGTGTTGTGCCATAAGGGGACGACGGCATCGTTGCGAGCAAGATCGCCCTATCGACGGACACGGGTGCCCCGGCTGCCGTAGCCCTTGCTACGTAGGCTGATCTGCGCCCCCCTTGCCTTCCGTGGCATCGTGGAGCCCATGGACCACACGACGCTGATCCGGCGGCCTCGGCTCCGCGGGCCGGTGCTGCTGGCCGCCTTCGACGGATGGAACGATGCGGGCGAGGCGGCCAGCTCCGCCCTGGACGCGATCGGGGCCGGGCTGGAGGCTGAGACCTTCGCCACCATCGATCCCGAGGAGTTCTACGACTTCCAGACGGCCCGGCCGACGGTGCGGCTGGCCGACGGCCACCGGCAGATCGACTGGCCCTCGGTCGAGCTGCGCGCGGCCCATCTGCCAGCGGCCGACCACGACCTGATCGTGGTCAGGGGGCATGAGCCCAACCTGCGCTGGCGGACCTTCGCCTCCGAGATCGTCGAGGTCGCCACCACCTTCGGGGTCGGGATGGTGGTCACGGTCGGCGCCCTGCTGGCCGACGTGCCCCACACCCGGCCGGTCCAGGTGGTCAGCTCCGCCGGGGACCGGAACCTGGCCGAGCGCCTCGGGCTGAGCGTCTCCCGCTACGAGGGGCCGACCGGCATCCTCGGCGTGCTGGGCGACGTCGCGACAGCGGCCGGCATCCCGACGGTCGGCCTGTGGGCCGCCCTGCCCCACTACCTGAACCTGGCCCCCAACCCGTGGGGTGCCATGGCGCTGATCCAGGAGCTGGGGCGGCTGCTGCCGATGGCCGTCGACACCACCGCGATCGCCGGCCAGACCGAGGCGTTCGACACCGCCGTGGCCGACCTGGTCGAGGAGAACCCGGAGCTGGCCGGATACATCGAGCGGCTGGAGGCCGACGCCGACGAAGGTGACGACGAGGGGGACGCCGAGGACGGCTCACCCGGCCTCGCCGACCTGCCTCCCGAGGAGCTGGTGGCCGAGGTTGAGCGCTACCTGCGCGACCACCCCGGCGGTTCGAGGAACTAGGGGTCCGGCGCTCAGCAATTGATCCGGCCCGCCGGGCACAGGGCCGGGCGGGCCGGTTGACAGCAAGTCAGGTCACTCCGGGGCCATCGGGCGCACGTTTGCGGCCTGCAGGCCCTTCGGCCCCTGTGTGACGTCGAACTCCACCATCTGTCCCTCGTCGAGCGACCGGTACCCCTCCATCTGAATCGCGGAGAAGTGCACGAAGACGTCCTCGCCGTCGGGACGAGCGATGAAGCCGTAGCCCTTGTCAGGGTTGAACCACTTGACGACACCGCTGGTCACGAACTCCTGTCCCCCCCTTCAACTTCGACATCCAATTGCGTTGCCGGGTCGGTACCTGATCCGGCGGGCAGGGACAGCTCGAACCGCACTGCGACGGCAGCCTGCACCCTTGCTCGGCCGGATGCTAGCACCCGGTCACTCATGTCAATAGTCTCAATCTCGTCTATCTCGTCGAAAGTGCTGACGCATCCGCGCCGAACTCGGCAAACCACCGTCCGAGCAGGCACGATGGTGACGCTGATGGCACGCGCCCCGGTGTCAGCCTAGGAGGCAGCAACCGCATGGAACCCGTCGTCCCGTCCACCGGCTGGGGAGTCACCCACCTGTTCTTCCGCGTCCACCCCAGCCGCTCCCCCGACCCTGCCCAGGCGGGCAAGGAGCTGGTCGCCGCCCTCGACAGCTTCGCGGCGGCCGGGCCCGACCATCAGGTGCTGTGCGCGTCGATCCTCGGCCTCAAGGCCGATCTGGGCGTGATGGCCATCGGACCCGACCTGGCGAGGCACGAGTCGCTGGCCAGGTCCCTGCGGGCGGTGAGCCCGCTGGAGCCGGCCTACTCGTTCCTGTCGCTCACCGAGGTCTCGGAGTACATGGAGACCCAGGAGGACATCCGGGCCCGGCTGCTGGAGCAGGGGGCTGAGGACCTGGAGGGCCGGGTGGCCAAGGCGACCGAGCGGCTGGCCGGGCAGCGAGAGGACCGGCTGCACCCCCGCCTGCCCCGCCGGGCTGTGCTCGCCTTCTACCCGATGAGCAAGGCCCGCGACCCGGGCGCCAACTGGTACAGGCTGCCGTTCGAGCGGCGGCGGGAGCTGATGCACGGTCACGGCAAGGTCGGCCGCCGCTACACCGGCCGGGTCCTGCAGCTGGTCACCGGCTCGACCGGCCTGGACGACTTCGAGTGGGGGGTCACGCTGCTCGCCGACGACCTGAGCGCGATCAAGGAGGTCGTCTATGACATGCGCTTCGACGAGGTGACCGCCTCCTACGGCCGCTTCGGCCCGTTCCTGGTCGGGCTGACCTGCGACCCGGCCGACCTCCCGGCACGCCTTGGCCTGAGCTGGTGACGCCTCAGACAGGACAGCCGGATGGGTGTCCGGCGGCGCGCTGGTGGGCGATGCCAAGCCGAACATCCAGCCCATCCGGCGGCGGTCACCGGATGATGGAGACCATCTCCAGGACCTGATCGGCCAGGGCGAGATCACCATGGACCCGCACCCGTGCCCGCGCAGCCTGCGGCGTGATGCCCCTGGTGCACAGCCGCCAGATCGTGTCGCCATCCGCCTCGATCAGCGCCAGAGGCCGCGCCGCAGCACCGCGGTCCAGCCACCATCCTCGACCCTCCCGGGTGGCCACCCACCGCATCGGCGCGTCGCCGGTGATCGTCACCTGCACCTGCGCCCCCAGGGCCGCGTCGGCGTCGCGCAGCGTGAAAGGCAGCGCGCGCAGGAAGGTCTCCAGCACCGGCGCCAGGAACTCACGGCCCGTCAGCCCTGGCCGGCTGGTCGCGTCCCGCACCTGCTGCTGATGGGTCCAGTACTCGGTGAGCTCCCGCGCCGCGTCCAGCCACACCGGTGACGCGTCCAACCCTGCCCACGACACCGCCGTGCCGTCCGCCTGCAGGTCCTGCTGCTGCCACATGCGGGCGACCTGACCGCCGGTGAGGGTGAGCAGCTCCACCAGCTGCCGGGTGCTCAGGCACCGCGCCGCCGCCACCCACTCCTGGTTGACACGACGGCTGAAGTCCGCCAGCGGCTCGCCGTCCTCGGGAGGCGGCCCCTGATGCCCGTCACGCATGCCGGCCAGTCGCCGAAGGTCGTCGTGGAGCACGTGGGCCGTGACGTCCTTGACCGTCCACCCAGGACACACCGTTGCGCGGTCCCAATCACCAACACCCACGCCACCGAGCAGCTCCAGAAACGCCGACCGCTCCTTGGCGAACAGGCCCCGAACATCAATCAGCGGCCCGACCTGGGACAGCTCGATCATCGTGCAAGTTGACCATGCCCAACCACCCCGCCGCACGCCACCACACGGCAAGGCGCCTCGAAGCGCCACTGGCTGCGCTGCTTCGGGGCCCGCCTCAGGTCTGGTCCAGGGGGCACCAGCGGGTCGTCCGGCCGCCCACCTTGGCCATCGCCAGCTCCGACCCGTGCCGGGGGCAGATCCCCAGGGACCGTGACCTGGCAAAGGGGCTCCGGCCGGTGCCGCCGGCCTTCAGGGCGCCACGGATCGAGGCCCGGACGGCCCGTCGCAGCCGGGCCAGCTCGTCGCGGTCGAGGTCGACGCCGCGGCGGCGCGGGTCGATCCCGGCCCGCCACAGGGCCTCGTCGGCCAGCAGGTTGCCCACCCCGGCAAGCGCCTGCTGGTTGAGCAGGCGGGCCTTGACCGGCGCCCGGCTGCGCCCGACCAGGTCCCGGAACCGGTCCAGCGATACCTCGAGGGCGTCCGGCCCCAGCCGCCCCCGTGCCGGGTCGAGGGTCACCCGGCCGAGCCGCCGCGGGTCGCGCAGGACCATGTTGCCGCCGTCGGTGAAGGCGAGCGCGAACCGCTTGAAGCGCAGGCCCGGGTCGGCGTCGAAGCGCAGGCTGCCGCTCATTCCCAGGTGGAGGCCGAGCACCGGCCCGTCGGTCTCGACCAGCAGCTGCTTGCCCACCCGGGCGACCCCGGTCACGCGGTGACCGACAAGGGCCTCGCGCAGCCCACCGGGCGCCCACGGCCGGCAGACGAAGGAGTCGGAGTCGTCCGCGTCGGCCACCACCCGGCCGAGGGCATGGTGCTCCAGGGCCTGGCGGGCCCGCTCGGCCTCCGGCAGCTCCGGCATGCCCGGAGCATCCCATCCGCGCGCCCATTCCTCATCCGCGGGCCGGGGCCCCGGGGCTGTATCTGCGGGAGGGCCGGTACGCACGATGGACGATCCCCGCAGTACCAGGCGAGTGATACCAATCAAGCGGCAACTCGCATCCGCAGCAGGTCAGAGGGGGAATCGTCTACTCATGGGTCGTCGTGTCCTGTTCACGCTCGTGTCGGCCGCGCTCCTGGTCGGTCTCGCGGTGCAGCCAGGCGCGGCGGTCAACGTGCCGCAGGCCGTGGTGGTATCGAGCAACCCAGCGGACTGGACGCCGCATGTGCTCGACGGCAAGGTCGCCGCCATCGTGCAGGTCGGCAACAGGATGGTCGCCGGAGGCCAGTTCACCCAGGTCGCCAGCGCCGCCGCGCCGACAACGGCGATCGCCCGGAGCAACATCTTCGCCTTCGACGCCTCCACCGGGGCGATCGACACGGCGTTCGCCCCGGTCCTGGACGGCGAGGTGGAGTCGCTGGCGGTCGCCCCCGACGGGCTGCACGTGTTCGCCGGCGGCAAGTTCACCCGCATCAACGGGGTGGCCCAGAAGAGCCTGGTCAAGCTGCGGCTGACCGACGGGGCCCGGATCACGGCGTTCAAGGGCAAGACCAACGCGCGCGTCAAGGACATGGCCGTCAGCGGCGGCCGGCTCTATATCGGCGGCACCTTCGCGACCGTCAACGGCGTGGCCCGGAGTGCCCTGGCCGCCGTCGACCCGGTCACCGGTGCCCTGAGCAACGACGTCAACCTCGCCTTCACCGGCCCCCGGACCGGCACCGTCAACGTCGACAAGTTCGACATCACCCCGGACGGCTCCAGGCTGATCGCCATCGGCAACTGGACCTACGTGGCCGGCCTGCAGCGCGACCAGATCGTCATGGTCGACCTCACCACCAGCCCGGTGGGCGTCGCCGACTGGGCGACCACCCGCTACCAGCAGCAGTGCGCCAGGGTGTTCGCCACCTACATGCGCGACATCGACATCTCGGCCGACGGCAGCTATTTCGTGGTCGGCACCACCGGTGCCTACCGGGCCGGCAGCATGTGCGACACCGCGGGCCGCTGGGAGACCGGCCGCACCGGCTCCGGGCAGCAGCCGACCTGGGTCAACTACACCGGCGGCGACACCCTGTACAGCGTCGCCATCACCGGGACCGCCGTCTACGTCGGCGGCCACCAGCGCTGGATGAACAACAGCTTCGCCGGCGACCGGGCCGGGCCAGGCGCGGTCGCCCGCGAGGGCATCGCAGCCCTCGACCCGGTCAATGGCCTGCCGCTGTCGTGGGACCCAGGCCGCGACCGCGGCGTCGGCGTGTTCTCGCTGGTCTCCACCCCCCAGGGGCTGTGGATCGGCAGCGACACCGACCGCATCGGCCGCTTCGAGTACCACGGCCGCATCGCCTTCATGCCGGTCGCCGACGGTACTCCGGTTCCCGAGTCCCGGGTCGGCACCCTGCCCGGCGACCTGTACCGGCTCGGCCTCGACGGGGCCCTGACCCGCCGCAGCTTCGACGGGACCACCGCCGGCGCCCCGGCAACGGTCGCCACCGGGGTGGACTGGTCGACCGCCCGCGGGGCGTTCATGGTCAGCGGTCGCTTGTACACCGGCAACGCCGACGGCACCCTGACCGTCCGCGACTTCGACGGCACCACCGCCGGGTTCTCCAGCCCGATCGCCCTGAACGGCCTGACCAGCACCCAGTTCCCGATCAGCCGCATCACCGGCATGTTCTTCTCGAACGGTCGCATCTACTACACCGTGAGTGGCGGCGACACCCGCCTGTACTACCGCTACCTCACCCCGGAGAGCGGGGTGGTCGGCGCCGACACGTTCGTGGCCAGCGGCGCCACCGACGGCCGCAACTGGTCCACCGTCAACGGCCTGACCATGGCCTCCGGTCGCCTCTACTACGCCACCACCACCGGCACCCTGTCCGCGGTCGACTTCACCGGCGGCCTGCCCACCGGCGCCACCACCGTCCTCAGCGGTCCGGACGTCGACGGCCAGACCTGGCAGTCCCGAGGCCTGTTCGTCCTCGCCAACTAGCCCCACCCACCCCGGCCCACACCGGGGCCCCGAGGCCCGGTGCGGGCCGGAGCCATCCCGACCCGGCTGGTATCCTGCGCCCCGTCGGCCCCTGTAGCTCAAGGGACAGAGCAGCTGTCTCCTAAACAGCAGGTTGCAGGTTCGAGTCCTGCCAGGGGCACCAGAAACCGCAGGTCAGAGGGCATCTAGGGATTGATCTGATGGTGCTCAGAATTGGTGCGGTCATTCCTCAGTCCGTAGCGGCAGCTGCCGCACTGCTGTCCTCAGACGATTACGGGTCGAGCGTAGAGCGGATCGGGAGGCGTCATCCGTTATGGCAAGTGCTGGGAGCGGCGTGAAGTCGCCTGTTGAGGCTGACGCCTTGGACCGGTGGGAGCGCCGTGGTGCGTTTACTAGGTCAGGCTGGTCTTGACGTGGTGTTGGGGAGCCAGCGGGCGAGGTACCGCTGCAGTCCGACCAGATCGTCGCCACCAGCGCGGCACCCGATGTAACCGTCGGGGCGAATGAGGTATTGGGCGGTGCCGTCGACGCTAAGGCGCGCGAACATTTCCCGTCGAGGTCGTGCAGGGCGCCGGGAGTGGCCTCGCGGGTCAGGTATTGCACGGCCAGCGTATCGGGGTAACGGTCGCGCAGGGCCGTGAGCTGGCTGGTGTGCCAGTCGCCGAGCGGGCCGCA
>DATHIG010000637.1:0-5067 GCA_035490035.1 Actinomycetes bacterium | reverse complement strand
ACCCCACTTCGATTCGACTCTCGAACATCTGTTCGGATAATCTGTCGCCGTGGGGACCTGGCACGACCCGGACCTGGGCCGGCCGATCGCGGCGCCGCTGGAGCGGTGCGCGGAGCTGCTCGGCGTCGACCTGGCCACCATCCATGAGGCGACCGCCAGCGTCGAGCCCTACCTCCGCGCCGACGGCACCAGGATCTGGAGCCTGCTGCAGCTGGAGCGCCAGCTCCGGTCAGAGGCGTACGGCCGACGGCGAGGCGGCTACCTCGATCGTCGACGAACGCGGCGGTAGCACATACAGCTAAGCGTCGGCCCGACCAGGATGTCCGGCACCTCCAGGAACCGCAGTGGCCCACGCCAACATGCAAGAACACCATAAGTTGTCCGTGGCTGTCCGCTCGGGACCGGTTACGACCGGTGTGAAGGGCACGCTGTGCCATTCTCGCACGGCGTCATCCTTGCGCTGCAGGCCGTCCCCGACCGGGACGGCCTGAGCTAGGCTACGCCGCATGCGGTGGCTGCTGGTGCTGGGCCTGGCCGGGTTGGCGGCGTGCTCGTCGGGGGGTGGCGCGCCACGCGCCGAGCGCGCCCTACCCGAACCCATCACTGTCTCCAGCCCAGCATTTGCCGCCGGTGCGGCCATCCCCCAGCGGTTCACCTGCGATGGCGACAACGTCTCCCCGTCGCTGGGCTGGTCGGGCGTGCCAGCCGGCACGGTCGAGGTCGCCCTGGTGGTCGACGACCCGGATGCGCCCCGCGGCACCTACGTGCACTGGGTGGTCGTCGGCGTCGACCCGGCCCGCACCAAGCTGGCCGACGGCGCGGTCCCGCCGGGTGCCCGGCAGGTGCGCAACAGCGCCGGTGAAGTGGCCTACACCGGGCCGTGCCCGCCGGGCGGCCCACCCCACCACTACCGGTTCACGGTCTACGCCCTCCAGCGGATGGCCGCGATCGGCGGAGGCGCCAGCCCCGAGGCGGCGATCGAGGCAATCGAGGCGGCCGCCACGGCCCGCGGCCGGTTGGTCGGCACCTATGGCCGCTGAGCTGGAGCCGGTGTCGGCCGACGGTGCCGTTCCTGGCTGACCGTCCGCAGCGTCGCCCGACCGGACGAATTGACCTCGTCGTTGTAAGGGACAGAACGCCCGTCTGCCAAGCTGCCAAGACGGTCCATGAGCTGCTGGATCAGTGGCCGTGATGATCCGCGGTTGTCCCTCTGTACGCCTGGTTCCACGGACCAGAGACGGACCAGTTCCGAGTCCGGTCGCGGATGCCATTCGACGCCCCCCTGTCCACCGCGACCAAGGACTGCACGACACTGCCAACACGATGAGCACGTGCGGACGTGAGCTGCCTGAGACCAGCGGCGATTGGATCGGCGGTCGAGCGTGCGAGCCGGGGACGGCAAGGCCGGCCAGCGGCGTCCTACCGCCGCAGGCGGATGCTGCGCTCCTCGAAGTCGCTCGCGCAGCCGGAGGGGCCGCAGCCGGACGCGGACACCCTTGCGGTGGCCTTGCCCCCAGCGAACTTGCCGTTCTCCGGCGACACGTTGGCTGTCCAGGGCTGCGGCGTCCCGTCACAAGTCGGGCTGGAGGCAGAGAACCCGAAGAACCCGCGGATCGTGAACCGCCCGACCTGCTGGGTCAGGTCGCCGAAGATGTCGACGAAGTCGAGGCCAGTGCAGGTGAACGTGCCGGACACCTGCGCAACACCGGTGCGCGGGTTCACGTGCCCGATCGGATCGATCGCGACGTCGAGCGTCGGTGGTGGCCCCGCTTCCTGGACGGTGAACGAGAGGTTGCCACCTGGCGAGTCGAAGAACGATCCCACCATGAGGTAATAGGTGGTACCGGCAACCACCTCCCAGGTCACGCTCGACTGCACGCCACCGAAGTCGTCGTTGCACGCTATCTGCGTCAGGGCACCGCCTGTGCCCGTATAGACGGACAGCGTGGTGTCGTAGTCGCTTCCAAAGGTGTTGGCGTTGACAAACCCGGCGGCGCTTGGCGTGTATGTGTACCAAACCGTGTGACCGTTGCCGGCGCATTCGGGATCATCTGCGGCCGTCGTAGCGTCAACGGTGGAGATGGAATCCGTAAAGGGCAGTGGCTCGGTTACGACGGTCGCATTGTCGAAGTCGTCGTTGGTCGGCTGGGCAATGGCGGTGTTGGGCAGTCCGAACAGCGCTAGCGTCATCAGCGCGACCGCGATCACAAATCGCTTCATCCGCGTCTCCTTGTACTGAGCACCAGGGCGACCGAGGTGCCGGTCTCAACGGGGTGCCGGTCGACTAAGAGGAGTTAGGGAAGTCCTTGCGGAGGCGCATGCACTTGCACCCCATCTGCTGTTGGAGTCTCACAGAGGCGGCGCGCGAGGCCACCCGTCCGCGTGCCTGGTTTGACCGATGCTCGGGGACCGGTCGGCGTGGGCTTGTTGGCGGGACCGCATCCAACCACCCCCGCTGTGGGGCGGCCTCGATGACTTGAGGATTGTACGGCGGTCCGGTGGTTGTGCCTAGTCGTCCGTAGTGCTCCGCGTGTGAGCCCTCAGCGTTCCTACGCGATTGGGGGTACTACGTTAATCGCACCAGCATGTGTAGCGTGCCGGGGCCCGTATGGATCCAGCTCAGTAGCCTGCGTGGGTCCGCCGCCGTGCGGCGCGGTACCTGGCGTAGTCGCGGGAGCCGCGAGCTTGCCGTCCGGACACGACCGCCCTACCAGGGGCGGGGTGGGGGTGGCAAGAGGGGCTCAACGCGCGCCCACAGCTCGTCAGGGACGAGCTCGTCGACGAGGGTAGTCACGACTGGAATCGTGCCATACCCTACCCAAGGCAGCGAAACGACGTCTAAGAGAAGGGTGTCCCTACGCCCTCTCTCGAGGAGGTAGCTATGAGACGCCGATCTCTCGTCCTGGCGCTCGTGCTCGTTGCGGCTCTGCTCGTAGGGTCGGCCGCGAGCGGGAACGCCCAGCCGTCCGGGTCTTCCGGGCATCCTCCGCTGTCCAGCGTTGCGACCGAGTCCATCGGGCCCGCGCGGCCGGGTGGGAGCCACGCTCCGGTGGCCAATCCGGCCAGCTTCACTTCAGTGGATCTCTCTGTCGGAGCGAACCAGAACGTGGTCGTGGGGGATGTCACCAACGCGCTGGAGCACCCGCTTGGCCCGGCGTGCTTCGTCGGCGACCAGACCCCCCAGAACGAGACCACGATCTCCATGGACCCGACGAACTCCGACAACCTCATCGGCGGCGCCAACGATTACCGCTACTTCGTGGTGTCCGAGCAGCGCTACGACGGGGCCGCGGGCGCCTACGTCTCCCACGACGGCGGAGCGACGTGGACCAACGAGTTCATGCCGGGGATCAGCGAGCAAGCCGGCGGCACCTATCAGGGTGTGGGGGACCCCGCCTTCGCCTGGGACCCCAGCGGCGAGGTGGTGTACTACGCCAACATCGCCTTCAACCGGGTCGCGAACCCGGCCACCGGCCATTCCGCCTTCGCCAGCGCGATCGCGGTGAGCCGGTCGTTCGACAAGGGCGAGACCTGGGAGACCCACTACGTCATCCAGGACGACGACCCGGCGGTGTTCCACGACAAGGAGTGGATCGCCGTTGCCCCCGACGGGACGGTCTATGTGGCCTGGGCGCTGTTCAAGTCCGGACGCGGCGGACCCGCCCAGTACCTCGGGTCGCCCATCGTGATCAGCAAGTCCACTGACCAGGGCCAGACGTGGTCGGAGCCGCAGGAGATCAGCGCCGGCCCCTACGCGCAGTTCGCCACCCCGGTGGTGGCGGCCGACGGCACCATCTACGTCTCCTACGAGCTGTGGCAGAACCCGATCGGCAGGGCCGGGGGTCGAGCCTTCGTCGCCAAGTCAACCGACGGAGGCGAAACCTGGACCAACCACTTCGTGGGGCTGATCAACGACCTCCCGAATCCCCTGCCGCACAGCGCCTTTCGGGTGGCCAGCTATCCGGTGCTGGACGTTGGTGATGACGGGACCCTGCACATGGTGTGGTCCAACTGGCAGCGCGGGTCCGCCGACATCGTCTACACGCGGTCCGCGGACGGCGCAGTGACCTGGGATAAGCCGGTGAAGGTCAACCAGGAATCTGGGAAGACCGACCAGTTCTTCCAGTGGATCTCGGTCTCCGGCGACTTCGTCCACGTCGGCTTCGTGGATCGGCAGTACACCGGCGATGCGCTGCTCGACCACTCCTACGCGGTCTCCACCGACGGCGGGGACACCTGGAGCCAGACCGAGCGGGTCACCACCGCGTCTTCCCGCTCCGACGCCAGTATGTTCGGCGCCAACTGCACCGGTGAGTTCATCGGTGACTACACCGGGATCGTCGCCGAGGGCGGCACCGCCCACGTCCTGTGGATGGACGGGCGCCCCGGGGTGACCCAGCCGACGTCACCGTCAGGGGACGACGACGATCAGGATGCCTTCCACGCCACGGTGTCCGTCGAATAGGGACCGAGGGGCGCGGGGCGGCGGGCCGGGCATCGCCCCGGCCCGCCGCCCAACACCCTCACCGTCAGCGCACCTGGTCGACCTGGTTGATGGAGCCGCCGCCGGCCAGGTGCCCCTCCACCGCGTCCGCCCGCGGCTGCTTTGTGCGGCCCACCCTGCGTGGGTTCCCGAGGCTGGCTCACGTGTTGCTGGTCAGCGAGCCAGTGGCGCGATGTCCACCCTGCCTGTGTGCAGCGCCAGACAGCACGGTCGTGCTCGCCGTCGAGCCAGAGCGATGCTGTGGGTGCAGCGGGCAGGCCGGCCAGGTCGTGTGGACGAAGGTATCGTTCAGCTGCTGCTGCACATTCTCGGCGAGCTTGATGGCGTAGTCCATCGCCGATGCGCGTTCCTCCAGGTAGCGCACGAGCAGGTCGCGGACCGGGCGGCAGGTGATCGGGTAGCGGTCGACCAGTTCGGCCATGGTGCGCTGCCCGACGCGCCAGGGGACCCCGTAGGGTGCAGATATTCAGACCGGACCCTTGACCTGGGGAGTTCGTATCGACCTCGGCTTGCTACCGTGGCGCCTGTGCTGCTCCCACCGCGGAGGCCACCCCGGTGCTGCC
>DATHIG010000636.1:0-6870 GCA_035490035.1 Actinomycetes bacterium | reverse complement strand
CCAGGGCGTCGTGGTGGCCGCCGACGACGAGGCGGTCGTCCTCGAGATGGACGGCAGCCAGGTCAGGGTGCCGCTGTCCGACGTGGTCCAGGGGAAGGTGGTGTTGCCGTGGTGACGCTCCGCAATCCCCAGATGACTGCCGGCAACGAGAGGACGGCGACGTGAAGATCCCGATTGATGAGCTGCGCTTCCTCGAGCGCGAGAAGGGCATCGCGCTCGAGACGGTCATCAGTGCGCTCGAGAGTGCCCTCGCCGCCGCCTACAAGCGCCAGCCGAACGCTCCCGAGGGGGCACGGGTCGTGGTCGACCGGGACAGCGGCGACGTGACCGTGTTCGCCCAGGAGCTCGACGACGAGGAGCGGGTCCTCCGCGAGTGGGAGGACACTCCCTCCGACTTCGGCAGGATCGCCGCGGTCACCGCCAAGCAGGTGATCATGCAGCGCCTGCGCGAGGCGGAGCGCGACGTGACCTTCGGCGAGTACGAGGGACGAGTTGGCGACATCGTCACCGGCATCGTGCAGCAGCGTGACCTGCGCCACATCTCGATCGATCTCGGCAAGATCGAGGCCGACCTGCCGCACTCCGAGCAGGTGCCGAGTGAGCACTACCAGCACAACGACCGGCTGAAGGTCTACGTGACCGATGTCGTCCGGTCGGCAAGGGGCCTGCGGGTGGTGGTGTCGCGGACCCACCCCAACCTGATCAAGCGACTGTTCGAGCTCGAGGTGCCCGAGATCGCCGAGGGGATCGTCGAGATCACCAACGTCGCCCGTGAGCCGGGGCACAGGACCAAGATCGCCGTGCGCAGCCACGAGCCCGGCGTCGACCCGAAGGGAGCCTGCGTCGGCGCCCGCGGGTCGCGGGTGCGGATGGTGGTCAACGAGCTGCGTGGTGAGAAGATCGACATCGTGCTGTGGTCCGACGACCCGGCCCAGTTCGTCGCCGAGGCCCTGTCGCCGGCCAAGGTCAAGAGCGTGCAGATCGACGAGCCGGAGCGCACCGCCCATGTGGTGGTGCCCGACTACCAGCTCTCGCTTGCGATCGGCAAAGAGGGCCAGAATGCCCGGTTGGCCGCTAGGCTGACCGGCTGGCGGATCGACATCGTGAGCGAGAGCCAGGCGGCCGAGCAGGCGGGCCAAGGCCCGAGACGTTGACGGTTACCGCGATGGATACGGCGGAGGAGGTGGGAATGCGCAAACGGTCGGCACGCGTTGCAGATCGTGAGACGACGCCTCGGCGGACGTGTGTGGTGTGTCGCGCGACGACCGCGAAGCGTGCCCTCCACCGGATCGTCCGCTCGCCCGCCGGGACGGTGGCTTTCGACCCGACCGGCAAGGCGGCGGGCCGGGGCGCCTACCTCTGCGGGCAGCCTGCCTGCCTGGACTCGGCGGTCAGGCGGCGCAGCATCCAACGAGCCCTGAAGGTGTCCGACGCGGTGGCCGCCAACGCCGCCGTCGAGGCCCTGCGGACCGAATTGTGGAGCGGGTCGGCGGACCAGCCGGCGCCCCGCTCGAGTGATGACGAGGAAGTGAGATCTGGTTGAGCAACCCGCGGGTGTATGAAATCGCCAAAGAGCTTGGGGTCCCTTCCAAGGACCTGCTCGCCAAGCTGTCCTCCATGGGGGTGGAGGCCAAGAGCCACTCCTCGACGGTGTCGCCGGACGTGGCCGACAAGCTGCGCTCGTCGGTCGGCCGCGGCCGCCAGGCGCCGGCCGGCCAGCCCCGGCAGGACCAGGGCGAGGCACGCCCCGCGCAGGGCCGCGCCGGCCAGCCCGCCCAGGGCAGGACCGGCCAGCCAGGGTCGCCGGGCCAGTCGGGCCCAGCCCAGCCAGGTCAGACCCGACCGGGCCAGCCCGGTGCCGGCCAGCCGGGCCAGGCGCGTCCGGGTCAGCCGGCCGCCGCCCAGCCCCGTCCGGGCCAGCCGGGTCAGCCGCGTGCCGGGCAGACCGGCCAGCCCCGTCCCGGGCAGCCGGGCCGTCCCCTGCCTCCGGGTGCTCGTCCCCTTCCTCCGGGTGCTCGTCCGCTGCCGCCAGGTGTGCGGCCGCTGCCGCCAGGTGCCAGGCCGGGTCAGCCGGGTCGCCCCCTGCCGCCCGGTGTGCGTCCCCTGCCCCCGGGTGCTCGTCCCCTTCCTCCGGGTGCTCGGCCGCTGCCACCAGGCGTTCGGCCGCTCCCGCCCGGGGCTCGTCCCGGCGGATCCGGCGGCCGCCCGCTGCCGCCAGGTGCCCGTCCGGGCGGATCCGGCGGCCGCCCGGTCCCGCCGGGCGCCCGCCCGGTCCCGCCGGGCGCCGGCCGTCCTGGCATGGGCCCACGGCAGGGCCCACCCGGTGCCGGCCGTCCTGGCATGGGACAGCGGCCCGGTGGTCCCGGCCAGCCAGGCATGCGCGGTGGCCCGCCCGGCCAGGGCCGTCCCGGCGGTCCCAGCGGTGGCGGTGGTGGCGGTCGTCCAGGAGGCTACGGTGCTCGTCCAGGTGGCCCTGGTGGCCCGGGTGGCGCCGGTCGTCCTGGTGTCGGTGGCCGACCCGGTGGTCCCGGAGCCGGTGGCGGTCGCCCCGGCGCTCCAGGCGGCGGCGGTCGCCCTGGTGGACCGGGTGGCGGTGGCCGTCCAGGCTTCGGTGGCCGTCCCGGCGGTCCCGGCGGCGGTCTCGGCCGTCCGGGCGGCAACCGGTTCGGCGGCCGTGGGCGTCCCAAGAAGCGTCGCGGCGGCCGACGGCGTGAGGAGTTCGAGGCCATGGGGGCGCCGACCATCGAGGCCAACCCCGACATCTCGGTCGAGGGCCTGGTCCGGGTCCCCCGCGGGGTCACCGTGCAGGACCTGGCCGACCGTCTCGGCCAGCCGGCGGGCGACCTGATCCGCGTGCTCATGCAGATGGGCGAGATGCTGACCGCCACCCAGTCGATGTCCGACGAGGCGGTCGCCCTGCTCGCCGAGGAGATCGGGGCCCGGATCGAGGTCGTCGACCCCAGCGAGGCCGACGCCCTCCAGCAGATCGAGGGCTGGGAGGACACCGAGGCCGACCGCGACGAGGACCTCCGTCCCCGGCCGCCGGTGGTGACCGTCATGGGCCACGTCGACCACGGCAAGACCAAGCTGCTGGACGCCATCCGCCACGCCGACGTCGTCGCCACCGAGGCCGGCGGCATCACCCAGCACATCGGCGCCTACCAGGTCAGGGCCGGCCAGGACGGCCGTGTGGTGACCTTCATCGACACCCCGGGCCACGAGGCGTTCACCGCCATGCGGGCCAGGGGCGCTGCCATCACCGACGTCGCCGTGCTGGTGGTCGCCGCCGACGACGGCGTCATGCCCCAGACCGTCGAGGCGATCAACCACGCCAAGGCGGCCGGGGTGCCGATCGTTGTGGCGGTCAACAAGGTCGACAAGCCGGAGGCAAACCCGGCCAAGGTCCGCCAGCAGCTGACCGAGTACGACCTGGTCGCCGAGGAGTACGGCGGCAAGACCCAGTTCGTCGACGTCTCGGCCAAGACCCAGCAGAACCTGGACACGCTGGTCGAGACCATCCTGCTGGTCGCCGATGTGGAGCTGAACCTCAAGGCCAACCCGGACCGGCGCGCCCAGGGATCGGTCATCGAGGCGCACCTCGACAAGGGCCGCGGCCCGGTGGCCACCATCCTGGTCCGCCGGGGCACCCTGCACGTGGGTGACGCGGTGGCCGCCGGCACCGCCTTCGGGCGGGTCAGGGCCATGTTCGACGAGAACGGCAAGGAGGTCACCGCCGCCGTCCCGGCCCAGCCGGTCGTCGTCATCGGCCTCTCGGCCCCGCCGAGCGCCGGCGACGAGGTCAGGGCGGTCACCGACGAGCGAATCGCCCGCGGGATCTCCCAGACCAGGGAGGCCCGCCAGCGTCAGGCGGCCATCGCGACCAGCCGGGCGCCGCGCCTCGAGGACCTGTTCGCCAGGATCCGCGAGGGCCAGCTCCAGGAGCTGCCGCTGATCATCAAGGCCGACGTGATGGGCTCGGTCGAGGCGATCGACGACGCCCTCGGCCGGATCGAGATCCCAGAGGTCCGGCTGCGCGTGCTCCATAAGGCAGCCGGCGCGATCACCGAGGACGACGTCAGCCTGGCCGCCGTGGCCGGCGCGATCATCATCGGCTTCTCGGTGCGGCCCACCCCGGCCGCCCGCGAGCTCGCCAACCGCGAGGGCGTGGACATCCGCCTGTACTCGGTCATCTACCAGGTGGTGGAGGACATCGAGAAGGCCCTCAAGGGCATGCTCGCCCCCGAGTACGAGGAGCGCGCGCTCGGCACCGCCGAGGTCAGGCAGACGTTCCGGGTGCCACGGGTCGGCCTGGTCGCCGGGTCCTACGTCACCTCCGGCGAGATCGGCCGCGGGGCCAAGGCCCGCCTGGTCCGCGACGGCGTCGTCGTCTACGACGGGCGGATCGGGTCCCTGCGCCGCTTCAAGGAGGACGCACGCACGGTCGCTGCCGGCTACGAGTGCGGCATCGGCCTGGACAACTTCCAGGACGTCAAGGAAGGCGACCAGATCGAGGCCTACGAAATGGTCGAGATCCCTCGATGAGGCGATGTTCGTCGCCCTGCTCCGTCTGGACCTCCGATTGCCGGACGCCTCCTCGCTGAAGGACAAGCGCTCGGTCGTCAAGGGCCTGGCCGCCGCGCTGCGCAAGCTCAACTGCGCGGTGGCCGAGGTCGACCACCAGGACCTGCGCCAGCGGGCCACCCTGGCGGTGGCAACCGTCGCCGGCGAGGGCTTCCACGCGCGCCGGGTGCTGGTGGCGGCCGAGCGCGAGGCCGAGCGGACGCCCGGCGTCGAGCTGCTGGCCAGCGACGTGACCCTGTACGGACCCGAGGACTGAGACCACATGGCAAAGCCCAGCTACCCGCGAGCCCGCCGGCTGGCCGAGACGATCAGGCGGCTGGTCGGCGAATGGCTCGAGGCCGAGCTGGCCGACCAGACCGGCCCGCTGGTGACCGTCACCGACGTGCGGGTCACCGGCGACCTGCACCACGCCAGCGTGTACTTCACCGTGCTCGGCGACGAGCAGGCCAGGGCGGAAGCCGAGGCCTGGCTGGCCGAGTCGACCACCAAGGCGCGGACCTTCGTGGCCCGGCAGCTGCGGCTGCGCCACGCCCCGACGCTAGAATTCGTTCCCGACACCGTGCCCGGCCAGGGTGCGCGGATCGACCGGCTGCTGGCCGAGCTGGGCGCGACCCCGCCAGCCGGGCCGGACCAGGAGGGGGCAGGCGCGTGAGCATCTCGGAGCAGGACTGGCAGGCCGCCGTCGACGCCATCGCCGAGGCCGAGGTGGCGGTGATCTCCTGCCACATCCATCCCGACGGCGACGCCCTCGGGTCGGCGCTGGCCCTCCACCGGGCCCTGGCCAACGCCGGCCGCGACTCGGTGGTGAGCTTCTCGGAGCCGTTCGTCGTGGCCCGGCACTACCGCTTCCTGGCCGGGCTGGACCGGCTCGTCCCACCCGACCAGGTGCCACGCTCGGCCGACCTGTTCGTCTGCTTCGACGCCGGGTCGCTGGACCGCCTCGGCAGCCTGGTCGACGCCTTCCAGGGCGCCGCCCGCACGCTGGTCATCGACCACCATGCCTCCAACACCCGGTTCGGCGACGTCAACCTGATCGACCCGGAGTCGCCGGCCAGCGCGGTGCTCTGCCGTGAGCTGCTGCGCCGACTCGACCTGCCGCTGGACCAGGAGATCGCCACCGCGCTCTATACCGGGCTGGTCACCGACACCGGGCGCTTCCAGTATCAGGCCACCACCCCGGAGACCCACCACCTGGCCGCCGAGCTGCTCCAGGCCGGGGTCAAGCAGTACGAGGTCGCCAAGGCCGTGTTCGAGACCAACGACATCGGCTACCTGCGGCTGGCCGCGGCCGCGCTCGGCCGGGTCACCCAGGTCCCTGCGGCGTCGCTGGTCTGGACCAAGGTC
The DNA here is from genome assembly GCA_035490035.1 of Actinomycetes bacterium. GTDB lineage: Bacteria > Actinomycetota > CALGFH01 > CALGFH01 > CALGFH01 > CALGFH01. The sequence goes on along the minus strand of DATHIG010000636.1, from coordinate 945 downwards.
GGCCTGGCCGACCTGGCCGCCCACGGGGTCGACATGGACGAGACCGAGGGCCTGATCGACCTGGTCCGCACCGACGGCGCCAGCGACGTGGCCGCCGTGCTCAAGGAGCAGCCGGAGGGCGGCTACAAGGTCTCCCTGCGCTCCAAGGGCGCCACCGACGTCGGCCGGCTGGCCACCAGCTTCGGCGGTGGCGGCCACAAGTACGCGGCCGGCTACTCGACCGAGCTCGACGCCGACGCGGTCGTGGCCGCCCTGGTCCAGGAGCTGTCCGGGCAGCGCGCCGGGTCGCTGGCCAGGTAGGAGGCGGCCCAGCGGTGGACGGGGTGCTCGTCTGCGACAAGCCGGCCGGGATGACCTCCCACGACGTGGTCGCACGGGTGCGCCGCCTGGCCGGCCAGCGCCGGGTCGGGCACGGCGGCACCCTCGACCCGCCGGCCACCGGGGTGCTGGTGCTCGCCCTCGGCCGGGCCACCCGGCTGCTGCCGTTCCTGCCCATGGAGCCCAAGCGCTACCTGGCGACGGTCGCCTTCGGGGCCGAGACCGACACCCTTGACGCCGCCGGCACGGTCACCGCCATCGCCGACGCCGCCGGCCTCGACGAGGCCGGCGTGCGGGCCGCCATCGCCGGCCACGTCGGTCCCCAGCAGCAGGTCCCGCCGATGGTCTCGGCGGTCAAGGTGGCCGGCGAGCGCCTGTACGCCAAGGCCCGCCGGGGCGAGTCAGTCGAACGCGCCCCCCGCCCGATCATCATCCACGAGCTGGAGCTCCTCGACTTCACCGCCGGCGAACAGCCCCGGGCCACCATCGCCGTCACCTGCTCGGGCGGCACCTACGTCCGCTCCCTGGCCGCCGACCTCGGCCGCGACCTCGGCACCCGTGCCCACCTGGCCTCCCTGCGCCGCACGGCCGTCGGCAGCTTCATCGAGCCGGACGCCCGCACCCTGG
>DATHIG010000635.1:0-5899 GCA_035490035.1 Actinomycetes bacterium | reverse complement strand
GCTGACCCCGAAGGCCAGGGCCACCGACCAGCCGGTGATGGCCGCCGGCACCGGCGAGAGGCGACCCACCAGCAGGGCCCCGCCGACCCCGACCAGGATCCCGATGACCCCGCCGCTCATGGACAGGGCGACCGCCTCGAGCAGGAACTGGCGGAGCACGTCGCGGGTGCGGGCTCCGACCGCCTTGCGCAGCCCGATCTCCCGGGTCCGCTCGGACACGCTGACCAGCATGATGTTCATCACCCCGACCCCGCCGACGACCAGCGAGATGCCGGCGATCGAGGCCAGCACCAGGGTCAGGATGCCGAGGATGCGACCGACAACGCCCAGGATGTCCTCCTGGGTGAGGACCTGGTACTCCTGGTCGGGATGGGCCCGGGCGACCACCTCGCGGATGATCGCCTGCTCTTCGTCGATCTCCCCGGTGCTCGGCGCCTTCACCGCGATCCCATCGACCCGGGTGATCCCGAACAGGCGCTGGGCGGCGGTGACGGGCACGAACAGCTCGGCGTCGCGGGCCACCCCGAAGGCGGTGCCGACCCGGCTCATCACGCCGATGACCCGGAAGCGGACCCCGCCGACGGTGATCGACTTGCCGACCGGGTCGCGGTCGGGGAACAGGCTGTCGGCCGGGTCGGCGCCGAGCACGGCCACTCTCCGGCGGGTCTCCACGTCGGCGGCGCTGAAGAAGGCGCCCCGGGACAGGGTGCGGTCGAACACCAGCGGGATGGTCTCGTTGGTGCCGTTGACGTTGACGGTGGCCCGCCGGGTGCCGACCCTGGCGATCTCTCCCGAGGCGACGGTGGCCGCGACCCGGCGCGGGTCGCCGATCGCGTCGCCGATGCGGCGGACGTCCTCCAGCCCCAGCCGGGAGACGCTCGGGGCCGAGCCGAACGAGAGGTTGCCCGGGGCCACGAACAGGATATTGGAGCCGAGCGACTCGACCCCGGAGGTGACCTCGTCGCGGGCACCGCTGCCGATCGCCACCAGCAGGACGACGCTGGCCACACCGATGACCACCCCGAGCATGGTCAGCCCCGAGCGGAGCTTGTTGGCCCGCAGCGCCTCCCAGGCGACCCGGACCGCCTCCGAGGCTCTCAACGCGTCAGCTCCCGCTCCGACACCATGCGGCCGTCGCGCAGGGTGACGCGGCGCCCGAGGCGGGCCGCCACCCCCGGGTCGTGGGTGACCACCACCACCGCCACCCCGCGCTCGTCGTGGAGGCGGCCCAGCAGGTCGAGCACCTCCTCGCCGGAACGGGTGTCGAGGTTCCCGGTTGGCTCGTCGGCCAGCAGCATGGCCGGCTCGGTGACCAGGGCGCGGGCGATGGCCACCCGTTGCTGCTCCCCGCCGGAGAGCTGGGACGGCCGGTGCTGCAGCCGGTGCGCCAGCCCGACCGACTGCAGCGCATCGACCGCCCGCTGGCGGCGTTCACCCCGGCCGAGCCCGCGGTACACCAGCGGCAGGCCGACGTTGGCCACGGCGGGGGTGCGCGCCAGCAGCTGGAAGTTCTGGAAGACGAAGCCGACAACCCGGTTGCGCACCGCCGCCAGCTCGTCCTCGGACAGGCCGGTGACGTCACGGCCGTCGAACCGGAGCGTCCCTCCGGTCGGCCGGTCCAGGCCGCCGAGCAGGCCGAGCAGGGTCGACTTGCCGGACCCGCTCGGCCCCATGATCGCCACCGAGTCCCCCCGCGCCACGATCAGCTCGACCCCGTCAAGCGCCCGCACCTCGACCCCATCCAGCCGGTACACCTTGCTGACCCCAAGGGCCTCCACCACCGGTGGCGGTGGCCCGGGCTCAGGACGTCCGGGCCCCCCGCCAACCCGCAGGCTCCCGGCATCCCCTCCCGGCTGGGCCGTCGTCGGCTGGGCCATTGTCAGTCGCCCGGCCAGTCCTGGCCGTCGCGCAGGCGCTCGGCCCCGCGGGACACCACCCGCTCGCCCTCGCGCAGGCCGGAGGCGAGCGCCACCCGGTCCTCGCCGTCCGCGGCGACCTGGACCGGCCGCAGGTGGACCTTGCCGTCCTCGACCACGAACACGGCCTGGCCCCCGGACCGGCCGACCAGGGCCGAGCCGGGCACCGAGAGCTTGCCGGCGGCCCTGCGGACCTCGATGGCCGCGGTGGCGGTCATCCCGACCCGCGGCACCGGCCGGACCGCGCCGGCGGCATCCGGCTCGGCGTCCCCGAGGGCCAGGTCGACCTGATAGGTGACCCCGCCGGCGGCGGACTGGCCGGCCGTCGGGGCGACCGCGACCCGGCGCACGGCGGCCGCGAAGGTGGCCTGCGCGAACGCGTCCAGCTCGACCTGGGCCGCCTGCCCCGGCCGGACCAGCGCGATGTCGGTCTCGTCGACCTCGGCCGCCACCAGCAGGTCGCTGACGTCGAACACGGTGGCCACGGTCTGCCCGGCGGCGACCTCGGCGCCGACCCGCAGCGGTGGGCCGGTCTGGGCGGCCTGGGTGCCACCGCCGAGCCCCTGGAGCGCCTGTTCCGCTCCCTGGGGCAGGCCCTGCAGGTCGGGAAGGGCTGTGCCGCCGCCGGTGCCCGAGCGGCCGAGCTGGACGGTGCCGGCCAGCGGCGCCCGCAGGGTCAGGCGCTCCTGCTGGTCGCTGGCGAGCTCAAGGGCCAGCTCCGCCTGGCCGCGCTGGGCGGCGGTGGCCGCCTGGATCGAGCGCCGCAGGGAGTCGGCCTGGGCGTCGGCCGCGGCCGCCGCGTCGTCGGCCGCCCGGGCGGCCTGCCGCTCCAGCTCGGCCACCCGGACCTGCGCCTTGTCGATCCTGGCCTGGAGCCGGGCCCGCTGGGCTCGCGGCAGCAACGGCAGCGCTGAGCGCAGGGCGGCGATGACGGCGGCGCTGGTCGCGGTGACCTGCGACTGGACCTGCTGGAAGGCGGACAGGGCCGACCCGGTCGGCAGCGTCGGCGCCACCCCACCGAGCGAGGACGCGGCGTCGACGGCCGCCTGGGCCTGCCGGACCTGATCGTCGACCTGTTCGGAGGACAGCTTCGCCACCAGCTGCCCGCTCCGCACCTTCTGCCCGTCCTTGACGACCAGCCGCTCGACCCTGGCCGCGGCCGGCGCCTTCAGGTCGGCCTGCCCGGCCGCCTGCACCGCCCCGGGTGCGCTGACCCGCTCGACCACCTCGCCCGGCCGCACGACCTCGGCCGCATAGCGCCCGCCATCTCCCGAGTCGCACGCCCCGAGGACGAGCACGGCAGCAAGCCCAAGGGCGGCGGCAGCCCCGGACGACCCGTGCCGCATCCGCCACCCTCTCCTCGCCGACGACCACCCAGGCCAGCATAGATGCCACCGGGTGGTTCTGCGGCCGTCAGCGCTTCACCAGGTTGGAGAGGAAGAAGTAGAGGTTGGCGGGGCGTTCGGCGAGGCGGCGCATGAAGTAGGGGTACCACTGGGTGCCGTAGGGGAGGTAGACGCGGAGGCGGTAGCCCTCGGCGACGACCTGTTCCTGGAGGTCGCGGCGGACGCCGTAGAGCATCTGGAACTCGAAGGTGGCGCGGTCGCGGCCGTACCTGGCGACCAGGGCCTTGGTGAGGCGGACCATGGCCGGGTCGTGGGTGGCCACCATCGGGTAGGGGTTGGCGTCGATCAGCGAGTCGAGCATGCGGGCGTAGGCATGGTCGACGCTGGCCTTCTGCGGGTAGGCGACCTCGGGCGGCTCCTGGTAGGCCCCCTTGACCAGACGGACGGGGACGTCGAGCTGGTTCAGGCGGTCGAGGTCGTCGCGGCTGCGGTACAGGTAGGACTGGATGCAGACGCCGACGTTGTCGTAGTCGCGCTTCAGCGCCTCGACGATGTCGAGGGTCCGGGCGACGTAGGCCCCGGCCTCCATGTCGACGCCGACCATGACGCCGACCTCCTTGGCCCGCGCGGCCACCTTGGAGGCCTCCTCCAACGCCAGCTCCGGCCGGATGTCGAGGCCCATCGCGGTCAGCTTGACCGAGGTGTTGGCGTCAAGGCCGCGCTCCTGGATGCGGTCGAGGGCGGCCAGGTAGGCGCCGGTCGAGTCGCGGGCCTGGGCCTCGGACTCGGTGTTCTCGCCCAGGTGGTCGAGCGCGACCGACACCCCGCGGGCGTTCAGCTCGCGGATCGCATGCTCGGCCTCGTCGAGGGTGTGGCCGGCGATGAACCGGTCGGCGACCCGGCGGGCGATCGGGTTGGCGGTCACCTGGCGCTGCAGGAACGCCGACCCCGCCGCCTTCAGCAACGTTGCCTTCAGCATGCACAAGACGATACCCCGTGCGGAGCCCGGCGACGCCTGGCCAGGACACCGGCGTGCTACACCACCTCGGTGGCGACGGGAACCAGCTGGCGCCCGAACTCGGCCTGGAACAGCTCGGCGTTCTGTCCGGCGGCCCACAGGTCGGGGTCGTCGCGGGCGCGCAGCTCGAGCCGGAGCCGCGGGCCTTCGTCGACCACCCGGACCTCCTCGACCACCTGGAAGTGGTCGGCGTCCAGCCCCTCGGCGACCCGCAACAGCGCGGCCAGGCGACGCACCACCACCCGGTCCGCCTGCTCGAGGGCCGTGTAATCGCCGTGCCGCTCCGACGGCAGGGCCTTGCGGTGGTAGCGGGCGACGTTGGCCATGATCAGCAGCTCGCGCGGGCTCCAGCCGTCCAGACCGGCATTGCGGATCAGGTACAGCGAATGCTTGTGCCTGGACGACTGGGCGACCGCGTAGCCGACGTCGTGGAGCAGGCCGGCCGCCTCCAGCAGCTCGCGCTCGGCCGGTCCGAGGCCGTGCAGGCTGGCGGTCTGGTCGAACAGCGACAGGGCGAGGGCGGTGACCTGGCGGCAGTGGGCCTCGTCCCAGGCGTGGCGCCTGGCGAAGTCCAGCACCGAGCGCCGGCGCGGGTCTGGGGTGTCCGGTGGGCCATCGAGCTGCGGGCCCAGCCTGGTCAAGGCGTCGAGGATGACACCCTCGCGCAGTGCCCAGGGGGCCAGGACCAGCTCGCGCAGCCCGAACGCCTGCATGACCAGGGCCGCGACCTGGGAACCGGCGACGATGTTGCCAGCCCGCAGGCTGTCCAGCCCGGTGAGGCCCCTGCGGTCGCGGGCCGAGGTGCCGGCCAGGTAGCCGGCGACCACGTTGAGGGCGTCCCTGGTCAGGATGGGCGCGGTCTGTCCGTCGACGCCGGCGAAGCCGAACTCGTGGGCCGGGGTCGGGGCGCCGGGCAGCGCCCTCGCCACCCCCCCGAGGTTGCGGAAGGTCTTGGAGGTGGCGCAGGTCACCTCCCATGGCAGCTCCCTGATCCGGTCGGCCAGCGGGCCGAGGAGGGCCAGGGCGTGGACCCGGAGGTCGACCAGCTCCTCGGGCCGGACGGGGTCGGAGCGGACGAAGCGACGGGTGAGCCGGGTGGCCCCGAGGGGGAGGCTCTCGGCCAGCTCGGGCCGCTCGCCCTCGCCGCCGGCCACCTCCAGGCTGCCGCCGCCGATGTCCAGCACCAGCAGCCGGCGGGCCGAGAACGCCGTCCAGCGCCGGGCGGCCAGGTAGGTCAGGCGTGCCTCCTCGACCCCTGGCAGCACCTTGATGGTGACTCCGGTCGCCTCCGTGACCCGGCCGAGCACGTCCAGGCCGTTGCGGGCCTCGCGGATGGCCGAGGTGGCGAAGCCGGCGATGGCGCCGGCCCGCAGCTCGTCGGCCACCGTCCGCATCCGGGCGACGCTGGCGACCAGCCGCCCGACCGCCTCGCCGGGCAGGCTCATGGACGGGAAGGCGGCCTCGGCCAGACGAAGCGTGTCCCGCTCCCGCCCGACGACGCTGAAGGTGCCGTCGGCCCGGCCGTCGACCACGACCAGGTGGACGGTGTTCGAGCCGACGTCGAGGACGGCGAGGCGCACCCCCTCCTCAGCGCTCCACGGTCTCGGCGGTCTCGGCGG
>DATHIG010000634.1:0-4357 GCA_035490035.1 Actinomycetes bacterium | reverse complement strand
TCGACAAGGCCGGGTTCGAGCTGGCCGCGGCGTGCGGGGTCGGGGTCTTCACCGATGCCGGCGACGACGACCTGGGCCAGGGGGAGCTGGCCGCCCTGGTCGAGCTGGAGCGGCTGGTCGCCGGCCGCGAGCCCTACCGTTCGAGTGCCAGAACCCTGCACCTGATTGGCCGGCGCAGGGTACTTCGTCCGGACTTGGGCGGATATACTCCGTGACATCTGGCCCCGGGGGTTCCATGCCGCCATCCCAACCCAGCAAGCTCTCGCCCGCCGCCATCATCGGCCCGGGCCGCGTCGGCCTCGCCCTGGCCATCTTCCTCGACCGCATCGGCGTCGAGGTCACCCTCGGCGTCCGCTCGCAGCGCGGGCGGGAACGGGTCGAGGCGGCCGGCGGCCTCCCGACGGCCGACCCGACCGACGTCACCAGGGGCGCGTCGCTGGTCATCCTGGCGGTGCCCGACGACGAGCTGCCGTACCTGGTCACCGCGCTCGCCGCCGATGGCGCGTTCGCGGCCGGCCAGGTGGTGATCCACACCGCCGGGGTCGACGGCCCGGCCCTGCTGGCCCCGGCGGCCGCCGCGGGCGCCCGGACCGCCGCCTGCCACCCGGTGCAGATCTTCAACGACGACCTGGACGCGACGCTGCGGCGCCTGCCGGGCACGGTCTGGGGGGTCACCGGCGAACCAGCCGGCAAGGAGGTGGTGGTCGCGCTGGGCGGCCGCCCGATGGACGTTCCCGAGTCGGGCCGGGTGCGCTACCACGCCGCCCTGGTCCTGGCCGCCAACGGCTGCGCCGCCCTGTCCGCCACCGCCGCCGACCAGCTGCGGGCCGGCGGCGTCATCGACCCGGCGGGCCTGCTGAGCGGGCTGATTCACGCCAGCGTCGACTCGGCGCTGGCCACCGGCCAGGCCGGCCTCTCCGGGCCGTGGGTGCGGGGCGACGGGCGGACGGTGGCGATGCACACCGAGGCGCTGGCCCGCAAGCAGAAGGTCATCAACGTCTACGTCGCCCTCGCCCGGCTGGTCGCCGACCGGGCGGCCGCCGCCGGGCGCCTCGACCCAGAGGCTCGCGGCCGGGTAGAGGCCGGCCTGCACGGCCACGTCGAGGGTGAGGAGGCCCACGAGCGGCTGGAGCTGCTCCGGAGAATCGGACGGCGTGCGCGGGGTCGCGAGCAGCGCTGAGCTGCGCGCCGCCACCGACGCCGCCAGGGCCGGCGGCGCCGGGGTCGGCTTCGTGCCCACCATGGGCGCCCTGCACGCCGGTCATCGGGCGCTGCTGGCCAGGGCGCGGCGCGAGAACCGGTTCCTGGTCGCCTCGGTGTTCGTGAACCCGCTGCAGTTCGGGCCGGCCGAGGACCTGGCCAGCTACCCCCGCGACCCCGAGGCCGACCTGGCGGTGCTGGCCGCCGAAGGGGTCGACCTGGCCTTCCTGCCCGGCGAGGAGGAGATGTGGCCGTCGCCGCCCGAGGTCCGGCTGCGGGTCGGCGGGCTTGGCGACCGGTTGGAGGGCCTGGTCAGGCCGGGGCACCTGGACGGGGTGGCGACGGTGGTGGCCAAGCTGCTGCATCTGGTCGGGCCGGGCCGGGCCTACTTCGGCCAGAAGGACGCCCAGCAGCTCGCCGTGGTCAGGCGCATGGCCGCCGACCTCGCCTTCCCCAACCAGATCGTCGCCTGCCCGACGGTCCGGGAGCCGAATGGGCTGGCCATCTCCTCCCGTAACACCTACCTGTCGCCTCGGGAGCGGCGGATGGCGACCGCGCTCTACCGGTCCCTGCAGGCCGGGCAGGCGGTCTTCATGGCCGGGGAACGTGACCCGGCCGTCGTGGAGACGGCCACCCGCGACCTGCTGGAGGCCGCCCCCGGGGTCGCGCCCGACTACGTCGCCCTTGTCGAGCCGGCCGGCTTCGAGCCGGCCAAACAGGCCGAGCCAGGCCACGTCCTCGCCGCCGCCGCCCGGGTCGGCCGCACCCGCCTGATCGACAATGTCATATTGGGATGACTGAGCTGGGACCTGTCCCGGGCCTGGACCGAGGAGCCAACCGATGCTGATCCCGCGCGGCCTGCTGGCCGCCGACCCGGCCGACCTTCCCCACCCGGCCACCGAGGAGGTCGACGTCCTGGTGGTCGGCTCTGGCGTGGCCGGGCTGTCGACCGCCCTGGCCGTGCCGGCTGGCCGCTCGGTGCTGCTGGCCACCAAGGGCCGGCTCGGCCACTCGGCCACCCGGTACGCCCAGGGCGGGATCGCGGCCGTGCTGGACCCGGTCGTCGGCCGCCAGGGCGACTCGGTGGCCGAGCACCTGGCCGACACGCTGGCCGCCGGGGCCGGGCTGTGCGACCCGGTGGCGGTCAGGATGCTGGTCGAGGAGGGCGGCCAGGCCATCGCCGGCCTGCACGCTCGCGGGGTCCGCTTCGACCGCCACCCGAGGCTTGCCCATGAGCTTGCCCGGACGCGGGAGGGCGGCCACTCCCGGTCGCGGGTGGTGCACGCCGGCGGCGACGCCACCGGGGCGGAGCTGGAACGGGCCTTGACCGAGGCCGTGGGGGCCGCTCCGGCGATCCGCAGCGTCGAGCACGCCTTCCTGGTCGACCTGGTCACCAGGGGGGGACAGGTGGTCGGGGCGCTGCTGTGGGAGGTTGGGGGCCTGCGCCTGGTCCGGGCGGCCGTGGTCGTGCTGGCCAGCGGCGGCGCCGGGCAGCTGTACGCCGACACCACCAACCCGCCACTGTCCACCGGGGACGGGTTGGCGGCCGCCCTGCGCGCCGGGGCCGTGCTCGCCGACCTGGAGTTCGTCCAGTTCCACCCGACCGCCCTGCACGTCGACGGCGACCCACGCCCGCTGATCTCGGAGGCGATGCGGGGGGAGGGGGCCGTGCTCCGCGACGGCGATGGCACACCGGTGATGGCCGGCGTCCACCCGCTCGGCGACCTGGCCCCGCGCGACGTCGTCACCCGCAGCATGGCCGCCCGGATGGCCGCGCTCGGCGTCACCCACCTGTGGCTGGACGCCACCGCCATCCCGGAGCAGCACCTCGAGCGCCGCTTCCCGACCATCCTGGCCCGCTGCCGGGCCGCCGGGATCGAGCCGACCAGGCAGCCGATCCCGGTCTCGCCGGCCGCCCACTACCTGATGGGTGGGGTGGTCACCGACCTCGACGGCCGGACCAGCCTGCCCGGCCTGTTCGCGGTCGGCGAGGCCGCCTGCACCGGCGTCCACGGCGCCAACCGGCTGGCCTCCAACTCGCTGCTGGAGGGGGTGGTGTTCGCCGCCCGCATCGGCCGGGCCGTGGCGGCCGAGCGCCCCCGCCCGACCCGGGGCGCCGCGGGCCCCGCCGGCGACCGGCTCCCGGCCGCCCGGCACGGGGGCGGCGACCCGGCGGCCGTCCGGGCCCGGCTGCGGCGGCTGATGACCGACCGGGTCGGGGTGGTCCGCTCGGGCCTGCAGCTTGCCGAGGCCGTTGCCGAGCTGGACCGGCTGGCGGTGGACTCCGGCCCTGGAGGGCCGGACCGGTTCGAGACCGCCAACCTGGTCCAGCTCGGGAGGGTCGTTGCCGAGCTGGCGGCGAGGCGGGAGGAGTCCAGAGGCGGGCACTGGCGTTCGGACCACCCGGCCCCGGCCGAGGCCTGGCGGGTCCGCCAGACGGTGACCAGGACGGCAGGAGGCGACCTGGAGGTCGGCCTGCTGCCGGTGGCCGAGGCGGCCGGGGCGCGCCGATGACCATCACCCTGCCGGCGGGCGCCCTGACCCTGGCCATCCGGACCGCGCTGGACGAGGACCTGGGCGCCGAGGGCGACCCGACCAGCCGGCTGCTCGGGGCCAGGGCGGCGGCGCTGCTGGTCGCCCGCGACCCCGGGGTGGTCGCCGGCCTGGCCGCGGTCGACGTGGTCCTGGTCGAGGTCAGGGAACGGCTCCAGCTCGGGCCGGCCGCGTTCCGGCCCGAGCTGGCCGACAGCGCCCCGGTGGAGGCTGGGGCGGTGCTCGGCCGCTTCGCCGGCCCGGCGAGGACGCTCCTGGCCGCCGAGCGGACCATGCTCAACCTGGTCGGCCATCTGTCGGGGGTGGCCACCTTGACCGCGGCCTTCGTCGAGGCGGTGGCCGGCACCGGCGCGGTCGTCCGCGACACCCGCAAGACCACCCCCGGCCTGCGCCACCTGGAGAAGTACGCCGTCCGCTGCGGCGGTGGCGCCAACCACCGCATGGGGCTCTACGACGCCCTGCTGGTCAAGGACAACCACATCCAGGCGGCGGGCGGCCTGCGCCGGGCGGTCGAGGCGGCGCGGGCAGCCGGCCCCGGCCTACCCCTCGAGGTCGAGGTCGAGACCCTCGACCAGGTCGCAGAGGCCCTCGACCTCGGGTGCGA
>DATHIG010000633.1:0-2730 GCA_035490035.1 Actinomycetes bacterium | reverse complement strand
CGGTAGCGTCCTACGGCGTACATCCGTCGGAGGTAGGCCGTTCGCCACCGTCGACCTGTCCCCTCGTCACGGGCCACCGCGTCCCACAGTGACCAAGAGTCCAACAACCCGGTGAGCAGATCGAATAGCACCGCGGCATACCGAGCGGCCATGACTGTCAGTCTGCCTTCATCCCGAGCATCGTAGAGCGGCTCGCCGGCCGGATTGATGGTGGCCGAAGGACAACTATGCGGAGGATGGGCGCGGACACGGCAGGGTGAGGCTGTGCGGGTGGTGGTAGCCGACCACTCGATGTTGCTGCGGGAGGGCCTGGTCCGGCTACCTGCTCAACGACCGTGTGGCGGTGTCGCTGGACGTGCTCGTCGACACGCTCCGCACCATCACAGCAGGCGGGACGGTGCTGGACCCCGAGGTGGTCGCCCAGCTGCTCGTGGCACGACGGGCTGACCCGCTGGCGGCGCTCACGCCGCCGGAGCGCGATGTGCTCCGACTGATGGCCGAGGGCCGCAGCAACGCCGCGATCGCCGACGCCCTCGTGATAACGGGCGGGGCGGTCGCGAAGCACGTGTCCAACATCTTCGCCAAGATCAATCTCCCCGACCGCGGTTCGGACAACCGCCCGCGTCCTCGCGGTCCTCACCTGGCTCAAGGGGCGTTGACTGCGCCTCATTCTCCGATTTGTCAGCCTCTCAGAGGGTTATCGCCGTCTGAGGTTCTGACAACTCGGAGGGAGGCGGCAGTTGTCAGTCCTCCTCGCCGAAGATCTGCTCCCGGCGGCGGCGGACCAGGGGCAGCACCGCCACCACCAGGGCGGCAACGGCGAGCAGTAGGAGCACCAGCGAGATCGGCCGGGTCACGAAGACCGAGGGATCCCCGCGCGAGATGATCAGGGTTCGGCGCAGGTTCTCCTCTAGCAGCGGCCCGAGCACGAAGCCGAGCAGCAGCGGGGCCGGTTCACAGCCCCATCGGATCAGCAGGTAGGCTACGACGCCCAGCCCGGCGATCAGGTAGACGTCCCAGGCGTTGTTGCCCAGTGAGTAGCACCCGATCGAGGCGAACACGATGATCGCCGGGAACAGGACCTGGTATGGCACCTGCAGCATTCGCACCCAGACACCGATCAGCGGCAGGTTCAGCACCACGAGCAGCAGATTGCCGACCCACATCGACGCGATCAGACCCCAGAACAGCTCCGGCTCGTCGTCGATCACGTTCGGGCCCGGGGTGATGCCCTGGATGATGAAGGCCCCGACTAGCAGCGCCATCACCGGGTGGGCCGGCAAGCCCAGGGTGAGCAGGGGGATGAACGACGTCTGGGCGGCCGCGTTGTTGGCCGACTCGGGTGCGGCGACGCCCTCGATCGCACCCCGCCCGAACATCTGCGGCCGCCGTGAGACCCGTTTCTCCAGCGAGTAGGACGTGAATGACGCCAGCACATGCCCGCCACCGGGGAGCACTCCGAGCAGCGACCCGAGAGTCGTGCCCCGCAGCACTGGCGGGACGATCCGGCGGAGGTCCGCCCGCTTGAGCCAAAGCCCCTTGACATGACGGGTGACCAGCGACTCGGAGTGCCCGTGCTCGAGGTTGCGAATGATCTCGGCCAATCCGAACATCGCGACGGCCAGCGTGACGAAGTCCAGCCCGCCGTAGAGCTCGCGAACGCCGAACGTGAAACGGGGCTGTCCGGTGTAGAGGTCCTGGCCCACGGTGCCGAGCAGGAGCCCGAGGACGATCATGGCCAGGGCCTTGGTGGTGGAGCCGCTGGCCTGGGCGACGGAGGCGATGAGGCCCAGCACCACCAGAGCGACGTACTCGGCGGGACCGAAGGCCAGCGCCGCCTCGGCCAAGGGTGGGGCGAACAGCGCGACGATAACCGTGGCCACCGTTCCGGCGAAGAACGACCCCAGCGCGGCGGTCGCCAGGGCCGGGCCGGCACGACCCTGGCGCGCCATCTGGTGCCCATCGAGCGCCGTCACCGCGGCCGAGGACTCACCCGGGAGGTTGAGCAGGATCGCCGTGGTCGACCCGCCGTACTGGGCGCCGTAGTAGATGCCCGCCAGCATGATGAGCGAGGCCACCGCGTCGAAGTTGAACGTGATCGGCAGCAGTAGCGCCACGGTCGCGGTCGCACCGATACCGGGCAGAACTCCCACCGCCGTCCCCAGCGTGACCCCGATCAGGCAGACCAGCACGTTCTCCCACTGCAGGGCCGTCTGGAGGCCCAGGGCCAAACCGGAGAGGTCCACCAGTTACCGGAACCAGGTGCCCAGGAGGGGCAGCCGGAGCTGCAGGCCGACGACGAACACGAGCACGCAGAGCACGGTGAGTGCGACGGCGATGAGCGCCGCGCGGACCGGTCCGGTCCCGCGACCGGCCAGGCCTGCGAGGAAGGCGCTGAGGATCAGCGCCGGGACCAGGCCCGCGCCCTCGACGGTCAGGCCGAAGAGGAGGACAGCGGCGGCCAGCAGCCCGGCGCGGGCCCAGGGCACGCGGCCGCGTTCGGGTTCCGGATGGGGCGCGGTCTCTGTCCCGGGCGCCGTTGCAACCGGCGACTCGGGGTCCGACGCCGCCGCCGTCCTGGAACCCGACTCCGGATCCGGCGCGGCGGCAGCCTCCGGACCCGGCCGCACGGTCCCCGCGGTCGGTCCCAGGGTGGAATCGCTGCCGCTCGAAGTGCGAACGCGGGCCGCCAGGCCCTGACCAACAATGATCAGCCCGAGTCCGGTCAGG
>DATHIG010000632.1:0-2834 GCA_035490035.1 Actinomycetes bacterium | reverse complement strand
CGGACCCGTTGTCGTTGATCCCGGTGGTGTCGGGCTCGGAGTCCAGATGGGCGCCGGCCATCACCACGTTGTCGGTGCGCCCGGACCTGGACTGCGCGAACACGTTGGAGGTCGAGCGGATGGTGGAGATCGTGTCGGCCTGGATCCGCAGCTCCAGGCCCGCGGTGTTGGCGAACTCCTCACCCTGGAAGTAGGACACCGACACCGCCGGAATGCCGACCGGCCCACCAAGGGTGCCGGCGAACAGCTGGTACCGGTCGGCGTTCACGACCGGGTCGCCGTTGCCCTGGTTCATCACGACCGCGCCCACCGCACCAGCCGCCTCGGCGTTGGCGACCTTCAGGCCGAACGCGCACGTGCCCCGCTGCACCAGCGCGATCTTGCCCGCCACGCTGGCCGGGAAGTCCGCCGGCTCGCAGCCCGACGTGGAGGCACGCGGCGGGGTGAGGTTCAGGTCCACGTTGACCACCGGGGCGGTGACGTCCCCGGCGCCGGAGAAGTCCATGAGGTCGTAATCCTCGCCGTCAACATACGTCGTCGGGGACGGCGCGGTCTGTTGGAAGGTGGAGCCGAACTCCTCGAAGTACGGGAAGTCGAACGGCTGCACGGTGACGTCGTAGCCGGCGCCGCGCATCTTGTTCGCGACGTAGGTGGCGCTGGCGTCATAGCCGGGCAGGCCAGAGGCGCGGTTGTCTCCGTTGGCGTCGGCGATGGCCTGGAACCGGTCCGAATGCTTGAGCAGCCCCTTGAGGGTGACGGTCTTGGTGACGGTGGCGATGTCGTCGGCTGGGCTGGCCGCGGCCGGGGTGGCCAGCGCGACCGAGGCCACGAGCAAGGACGCCGCGAACACGGTCAGTGCGGTACGACGGCGGAGCAAAGACGTCACAACGACCTCCAGATCGGGGTCAACCGGGCCTCTCTGCCTCGAACCCCCATAGAGAGGACGAAATCTATCCCGCACCCCGTTGTCGGTCAACGCCGAGACGTCCATCGTGTCCCGCGCGCTGCTCGGGTCGCGGCCGCTTGCAGAGCTCGCCGAGCTACCCGTCCAGCCGGCCACCGCCGGGCACCTGCCGCGGTCGGTGAAGGGACGCGCAGTACTGCGCGTGGCGAGCCCGATGTCGGCCGGTCGCACGCTGGTGTCCGCCCCGTCCTGCACCTACTGGCCTGGTTGTCCAGCGCAGCCGGGCGGAACCCGCTGCTTCCGCCATGCCGGCCGGGACTGCCGCAACAGCAGGCTGGGCCACCGCCGTGTCCACCGCCGGGTCAGCGACATCGTCCAGGCTACCGGGCTGGCCCAGCCCAACGTCTCGGCCCACCTGGCCTGCCTGTGGGACTGCGGCCTGGTCGCTCGCCAACGCCACGGCCGCGAGGTCCACTACCGCCTGGTTCCCGGAGTGGCCGAGATCCTGGCCGCCGCCGACCGGGTCCTGGCGGTGGCCGGGGAGACGGTCGGGGCCTGCCCCCGCTACGGCTCCGGCGCCCCGCCAAGGCGAGCGCATGACCCAGGCCCTGCCCCTGGAGCACCGCCAGCGACTGCACCGCCGCGCCCTGCGGCTGGAGTACGTCACCATCTCCTGGAACGTCGTCGAGGCGGCGGTGGCCATCGGCGCCGGCCTGCTCGCCGGCAGCGTCGCCCTGGTCGGCTTCGGGGTCGACTCCGGCGTCGAGGTCATCAGCGCCGTCGGGCTGCTGTGGCGGCTCCGCACGGCCGGCCCGACCGCCACCGTCCAGGAGGAGAGCGCCGCCGAACGCCGCGCTCTCTACGTGGCGGCAACGTTCTTCCTGCTGGCCGCCTACATCCTCATGGAGGCTGGCAGCGCCCTGCTACAGGGGGAGCGGCCTGAGACCTCTGCGGCTGGCCTGATGCTCAGCGTGCTGTCGCTGCTGGTCATGCCGGCCCTGGCCTGGTCGAAGCAGCGCACCGGCCGCGAGATGGGCAGCCGCGCCCTGGTCGCCGACGCGATGGAGACCTGGGTCTGCTCGTACTTGTCACTGGCCCTGCTGGCCGGCGTCGGTCTGTACTTCCTGTTCGACTGGTGGTGGGCCGATGCGGTCGGTGCCCTGGCCATGCTGCCGGTCATCGTTTGGCAAGGCTGGGAAACCCTCGGGGAGGCCCGCGAGCACAACGACCACGACGACCCCGAGTAAGCCGGCGGCTGTGCTGGTCGCACGTACGTCTTGGTCAGAGCGCGACGAGGGGATACCGGGGGGAGGGCATCGCCTCGCGCCGGATCTATTGCCTCGCAGAGGCCACCTTTCGAGCAGCTGCCTGGTGGTCACCGGCCACGTTTCGTAGACTGACCGCTGTGGCTGCGGGCCTAGATGGTGCCTTTGATGATGAGTCGGTTCGCCAAGGTTGCGCTGCTGGTGCTGGTGCTGGCCCTGCTGGTCATGGGCCTGCCGATTGGCATGCCGATGGCGGATGGAGCGACGTGCCCGCAGTGCGTGCTTCCTGCCGGCCTGGTCTGTGTGCTCGCGATGCTCCTCAGCTTCGCAGTCATGGCACCCGATCGTTCAGGCGGGCGGGTTCGAGGGTTGCCGGTCCAGCTGCTCGCCCGACTATGGGCACGCCCAATCGACCATCCTCCCCAAGCGCTGCCGTCGTTTGCCCTGAGCTGAGCGGTCGTCAGCTGCGCACGGTCGGACTGGCCGCGCGCCGCTCGATGTGAGCTTGCTCGGCAGTGCTCACCCCAGTTCGGAGGAGGATGGCATGCTCGGATCGGTGTGGCTCCCGATCGTGTTCTGCCTGGTGATGATGGCGGTATGTTGTGGTGGCCCCCTGCTAGTGAGACGCTGGCGGTGGGCCGCCACCGACCACAACCCGCGCCACC
>DATHIG010000631.1:0-4441 GCA_035490035.1 Actinomycetes bacterium | reverse complement strand
CGCGCTGGGTGTCGAGCCAGGCGCGCATGTCGTGACTCCAGTGCGCTGAGAGGCCGTCCCAAAGCAGCACCACCTGCTGGCCGGCGTAGAAGGCGCCGAGCTGGGTGAGGACCTCGATATCAGCCAGACCGTGTCGTAACTGTCTTGCGCATGTGGAAGCACAGCCGCGGCGCACCGGTGGGGTCGCTGGCGTGGTCGCCAAGCGCACCAGCCATGGAGGCCCGCTTCCAGTTGCAGCGATGCCGCAGGATCGGGGTGGTGCCCTTTGGTGACCAGGTCCGGCGGGTCACCGGCAGCAGCGAGATGCCCGACTCGTCGAACAAGACTTGCCATGCGTGGTTTCCGGCGGCCCCTTTTTGATCCGCGGCCACTCGTGGGCCACCCAGCGGGCGATCGCCTGCTCGTCACGCTCCCTGGCCTGGCGCCCGGGCTGCTGCAGGCTCCAGCCTAGCCGCTGGGAATCGCATGGCCGACCCGGCCACAACCCTCATCGGACCCAGGCGGGGCTACGTCGAACGGAGCCTCAGGCCATGGCCCGCGCGCGCCCGCCAACCGAGGACGTGGCCCTGGCCAGCTCGGCCGGGGTGATGAGCCCGAGCAGCTCGCCGTTGGCGACCACGGCGGCGACGGCGCTGCCGCCGCCGAGCCGGCCCAGCAGTTCGGTGACCGGCTGGTCGGGCGCGACCACCAGCACGGCCGACATGGGGATGGCGACGTCGCCGGCGCGGACGATGTGGCGCCGGTGGGGCGGCACCGACTCCAGCGCGGCCACGGTGACCACGCCGGCCGGCTGGCCCTCGAAGGTGCGCAGGGGCAACGCGGCCAGGCGCCAGGGCTCGACGTAGTTGCGCAGGAACGCGTCGACGGTGAACCAGGCGGGGGCTGTCACCGGGGCCGGGGTCATGACGTCGCCGGCCCGCAGCCCGCCCAGGTCGTGGCGCAGGACCGCCTGGTCGCGCTCCTGACGGGCGGCGGTGGTCAGGAACCAGCCGACCAGGACGGTCCACAGGGTGCCGATCCCCCATCCGGTGAGGGTGCCGAGCAGGCCGTAGACGATCAGGGCGCCGCCGACCAGCTGGCCGGCCCTGGTGGCGGTGAGCGAGGCGCGCGCCCGGTCGCCGTGGCGGCGCCACAGCAGCCCGCGCAGCACCCGCCCGCCGTCCAGGGGGGCGGCCGGCAACAGGTTGAACAGGGCGAGGGCCGTGTTGCCGACGGCCAGCCACCCGGCCACCACCACGGCCACCGTCGAGCTGCCGATGATGCCGAGCGCGACCGCGGCCAGGCCGAAGCCGACGGCCAGGGCCAGGCTGACGGCCGGGCCGACGATCGCGACCCGCAGCTCGTCGCGGGGGCTGGCCGGCTCGTCCTCGAGCTGGGCGACCCCGCCCAGCAGCCACAGGGTGATGCCGCGGACGCGCAGGCCGGCCCGGCGCGCGACCACGGCGTGGCCGAGCTCGTGGGCCAGCAGCGAGGCCAGGAACAGGCCGGCGCCGACGGCTCCGGCCAGCCAGTAGGTGGCCGCGGCGAGGCCGGGCGCCTGGTCGGGCAGGAGCGTCCCGGCCAGCGGCCAGGCGATCAGCAGCGCGATCAGCAGGACGCTCCAGCTGGCACCGATCGGGATTCCGGCGATGCGGCCGAGGCGGAGACTTGCGGTCATCAACGACGACTCCTCTGCGATTCCTCTACAGGTACCAGAATACCCCCCAGGGGTAAACAGGATGTAAGGCGGGTTGACCGGCCCGCCCTCGCCCCCACATTATTGTCTGAACAGTCAGTCAGGGTCGTGGGGTGATGGCGCGATGGGCGCATCGTCGGTGGCGGCGGTCCTCGGGAAGGTGGGCCTGCCGGCATCCCTGTCCGAGCTGGCCGCCCGCAGGTGGGACGTTGCCGTGGTCGGTGGCGGCCACAACGGGCTGACCGCCGCCGCCTATCTGGCCAGGGCGGGACGGTCGGTGCTGGTGCTGGAGCGGCGCGAGCGGCTGGGTGGCGCGTGCACGCTGGAGCAGCCGTTCGCCGACCAGGGCTACCTGATCAGCCCGTGCGCCTACGTGGTCGGCCTGCTCGACCAGGTCGTGGTGGACGAGCTGGCGCTGGAACGGTACGGCTACCGGGTCTTCATCGCCGACCCCAACCTGTGGGTCCCGTTCGCCGACGGCACCTCCCTGGCCCAGTTCGTCGATCACGACCGGACCGTCGCCCACCTGCGGGACAACCGCTTCTCGGAACGGGACATCGAGGGGATGTTCGCCTACGAGGACATGTTCGACCGGTTGCGCCTGGCCCTGCGGGCCGGTGCGGCGGGCGACACCTGGCGGGGCGAGTCGCCGACCCGGGCCGAGCTGGAGAAGGCCCTCGGCCACGACGGCGAGCTGATCTCGGTGCTGTTCGAGGAGTCGATCGCCGACACCCTCGACCGGTACGTCACCGACCAGCGGATGAAGGACGGGCTGTACGGCCAGGGGGTCATCGGCGCCTGGGCCGGCCCGAGGGACCCGGGCACCGCCTCCATCAAGCTCATGCACTACCAGGGCGACCTGCTCGGGCAGGGCCCGTTGTGGGGCTATGTCGAAGGTGGGATGGGCCAGGTCTCGTTCGCCATCGCCCAGGCCGCCCGTGACGCCGGTGCCCAGCTGGCCACCGGGGTCACGGTGGCCGAGATCCTGCCCGGCGAGGGTGTCCGCCTGGAGGGCGGCGAGCTGATCAGGGCGGCGACGGTCGTCTCCAACGCCGACCCCAAGCGCACCGTATCGCTGCTGGACCCGGCGGCCGTGCCCAACCACTACCGGGCCAGGGTGGACGGCTGGCAGATCCGCTCGCCGGTGGTCAAGCTCAACGCCGCCCTGCACCGGCTGCCCCGTTTCCCGGCCGCGTCCGGGTTCAAGGCCCACCGGGCCATGATCGACGTGACCCGCGGCCTGGACGCCGCCCAGGACGCGTTCGCCGACGCCGAGCGGGGTGTGCCCAACATCGGCTTCTCCGAGGTCTACTTCCAGACCGCCTACGACCCGTCGGTGGCCCCCAGCGGCCGCCACGTGGTCAGCGTGTTCGCCCAGTACGCCCCCTACACCCTGGCCGAGGGCACCTGGGACTCCCGCCGGGGGGAGATCGCCGGCCTGATCCTTGACGCCATGGCCGAGTTCGCCCCCGACCTCCACGACTGTGTCGCCGACTACGAGGTCCTCGGCCCACCCGACATCGAGCAGCGGATCGGGCTCACCGGCGGCCACATCTTCCAGGGCGAGACCATGCCCGACCAGATGTGGGAGCACCGCCTGCCCGCCCGCACCCCGGTGCCCGGCCTGTACCTCTGTGGGGCCGCCACCCACCCGGCCGGGTCGGTGATCGCCCTGAATGGCCGCAACGCGGCCATGGCGGTGCTCGCCGACACCGACCCGGCCGACCCGGGCGGTGGCGGCTAGCCCTCGGGGCTAGCCCTCGGCTAGCCCTTCTCGGCGCCGCTGGTCAGTCCCTCGACCAGGAGGCGCTCGGTGGCGAAGAACAGCACGATGATCGGGATGGTCAGGATCACCGAGCCGGCCATGAGGGTGGTCTTGGCGACCTCGACCGAGCCGGCGAGCTGGGACAGGCCAAGCGACACCGTCCAGTTCTCGCGGCTCTCGACCAGGAACAGCAGCGCGAACAGGAACTCGTTCCAGGCGATCATGAACACGAACAGGCTGGTGGCCATGATCGCCGGCTTGGCCAGGGGCAGGGCGACCTTGCGGATGATGGTCAGGCGGCTGGCCCCGTCGAGGGCGGCCGCCTCCTCCAGGCTCTCCGGCACCGTGTCGAAGTAGTTGCGCAGCATGTGGATGGTGACCGGCACGATCTGCGAGGTGTAGACCAGGATCAGGCCGAACAGCGAGCCGCGCAGGCCGATGCGGGTGAAGAACACGAACAGCGGGATGGCCAGCAGGATCGCCGGGAACAGGTAGACGGCCAGGAACAGGAAGTGGACCTGGCGGCGGCCGAAGAACTGCAGCCGGCTGATCGCGTAGGCGCCGAGGATCGACACCACCAGCGTGACCACCACGCTGGTGAGCGCGATGAGGCCGCTGTTGCGCAGGAAGACGAGGAACCCCTGGCCGCCGTCGTCGACGCTGCGCAGCACCTCGCCGAAGGCGGCCAGCGAGGCGCCTCGGGGTGGCCACAGCGCGCCGGGGTCGAGGGCGACGTCCTCGATCGAACGGACGGCCAGCTCGACCATGTAGTAGAAGGGGAACAGGGTGGCGATCACGAAGCCGGCGATCGTGATCCACTTCAGCACCCCGAGGATGCGGGTCTCGACCACCTCGCGGCTGAGCGGGGGCCGCGGGCGAGCCGGCCGGCGGGCCGACGCCTTGGGGGTGGGGGCGTGGTCGGCGACCCCGGTGCCGACGTCGGTCCGGCTCATATCGCGTCCGCCTCCTTGACCCGACCGACGAAGAACCGGAAGTAGAGG
>DATHIG010000630.1:0-5948 GCA_035490035.1 Actinomycetes bacterium | reverse complement strand
CGCGAGCCGCTGCGCCGGCCCTACCTGCCCTGGCTCGGCCTGGCCGGCCACACCCTGGCCGCCTACGAGTACCGCTGCCCGTTCCCCGACACCCACCCGGTCGGCTGCGGGGGCCGCTACGCCGAGGCCCTGGAGCAGGAGATCCTGGCCTCGGGGCCGGGCACGGTGGCCGCGTTCGTGGCCGAGCCGGTCGCCGGGGCCGGGCTGGGCGCGGCCGTCCCGCCCGACGACTACTGGGCGGCGGTGACCGAGGTCTGCCGCCGCCACGGGGTCCTGCTGATCGCCGACGAGGTCATGACCGGGTTCGGCCGCACCGGACGCTGGTTCGCCTGCGACCACTGGGCGGTCAGGCCCGACATCCTGGTGCTGGCCAAGGGAGCCGCCTCCGGGTACTGGCCGCTCGGCCTGGCCGTCGCCTCCGGGGAGGTCCACGACACCATCGGGGAGGGCGGCTTCACCCACGGCCTCACCTATTCCCACCATGTGGTCGGCGCCGCCGCCGGCCGGGCGGTGCTGCGGGTGCTGCGGGAACGCCGGCTGGTCGAGGCGGCCGAGACCAGGGGCAAGCGGCTGCGGGCCGGGCTGGAGGCGCGGCTCGCCGGCCACCCGGCCGCCGGCGACATCCGCGGCCTGGGGCTGATGGTGGCCGTCGAGCTGGTCGCCGACCGGGTCACCAGGGCGCCGTTCCCACGGTCGGCGCGGGTGGCCGAGCGTGTGGTCGCGGCCGCCCGCGACCGCGGCCTGCTGCTGTACTGGTCCACCGGCTGCGCCGACGGCGGCGACGGCGACCTCGTCATGCTCGGCCCACCGTTGGTGGTCACCGACGCCGAGGTCGACGAGATGGTCGACCTGACCGCAGCGGCCGTCGAAGCCGCCACCCCCTGAGCGCCGACCGCGAGCCGACGCCGCAGAGCCGATCATGACCTGACGCCGCAGGACCGATCGTGAGCTGACGCCGCAGGACCGGACCACCGGCACCCGCGAGCCGGGGGCATGCAGGGGGGCGGAGCCCCCCGCAACTGTGGGACGATGGCCGCGCCGGGGGTGGGACCAAGGCGGCGAGGGAGCGCGTGGCGGAGGACAGGCAGCCGGAGCGGCGTGCGCCGCCGGGCCGCGGCGCGACCCGCCGGGGGCTGGGCCCGCCGGCGGCGCTGCCGGCCGTCATCGCCATCCTGCTGCTGGCCCTGGTCGCGGTGGGCAGCCTTCGTGGCCCGCTCGGCAGCGGCCGTGGCCGGCCCAGCTACCCGGCCGACCTGGTCGACAGCCTGCTGCTGGTGATCTTCCTGGCCATGGTGGCCGCCGGGCTGCTGGCCGTGTTGGTCGTGCTGCCCGACCGCCGCCGCATCACCCCCGGCCGCCGGCGCTACAGCATGTTCGGCGTGCTGCTGCCGCTGGCCGTGATTGTCGTCCTGTGGCTGTTCCGGGACGGGCTCGGGCTTGACGGGCTGGTTGACCGGGTCACCCCCACCAGCACCCCGACGCCGCCCAGCTCGATCGAGGTGCCGATCGCTTCGCCCAGCCCCGGGGTGGTGCCGCTGGTCGTCGCGGGCACGGCCCTGCTGGCCATGGTCGCCATCGTGGCCGCTCAGCTGCTGGCCGACCGGCGCCGCCGGCACCCGCCCCGGTCGCCGGCAGCGCGCCTGGTCGAGCTGCTCGACGACACCCTCGACGACCTGGAGCGTGAGCCCGACCCCCGCCGGGCGGTGATCGCCGCCTGGGCCCGGATGGAGCGCGGCCTGGCCGCCGCCGGCTTCCCCAGGCGGGCGGCCGAGACGCCGTTCGAGTACGCCGCCCGGGTGCTGGAGGAGGCATGGGGCCTCGAGCTCGGCCAGACGAGCCCGCGCCCCACCTCCGTGCACCGCCTCACCGACCTGTTCGAGCGGGCCAAGTTCAGTCACCACACCATCGCCCCGGCCGACCGCGACGCGGCCATCGCCGCGCTCCGCACCGTCCGCCGGGAGCTCGCCGAGGCGGTCGAGCTCGCGGACGCCAAGGCGCAGGCGGCGAGCGCACCATGACCTGGGCGGTGGTCAGGGCGACCCTGCTGGCCGTCGGGGCCACCTTGGCGCTGGTCGGGGCCATCCAGCTCGCCCCGGCCCGGCGGCCGCTGGCGGTGGCGATCTACCTGCTGGTGCTGGGCGGTCTCACCGTGCGCCTGCTGGTCGCCTGGCTGCGGCTGGCCTACCCGCCACCCCCGGCGTCTCCGTTCGACACCGCCCTGGCGGCAAGGCCGGCCGCGCCGAAGCCGCCGGCCGAGCTGGACCGGCTGGTGCGGTTGCTGGCGCTCTCCAGCGCCAGCGCCCTGCACGCCCAGACCCGGCTGCGGCCGGAGCTGCGGCCGGTGGCCGCCGACCGGCTGCGCTGGTGGCGGGCGGTCGACCTGGACGGCGACCCGGCGGCGGCCAGGGCCGCCCTCGGCGGGACCGGATGGGCGCTGCTCGGCCCCGACAGCGGCAGCCTGCCGGACCGGGAGGCCCCCGGCCTGTCCCGGGACGACCTGGCCGAGCTGGTCGCCAA
The DNA here is from genome assembly GCA_035490035.1 of Actinomycetes bacterium. GTDB lineage: Bacteria > Actinomycetota > CALGFH01 > CALGFH01 > CALGFH01 > CALGFH01. The sequence goes on along the minus strand of DATHIG010000630.1, from coordinate 3,431 downwards.
CCTGGAACGGATCGACACCGAGGGGTCCGCAGCCCCGGTGGATCGGGAGGGGTCACGGTGAGCCAGCACCTCGCCGACCTGCGCGGGCTCGCCGGTCGGGTGCTCGACGAGGTCGAGCGGGCCGTGGTCGGCAAGCGCGACGCACTCGAGCTGGTCCTGCTCGGGCTGCTGGCCGACGGCCACGTGCTCCTCGACGACTTCCCCGGCCTGGCCAAGACCCTGATCGCCCGGTCGTTCGCCCAGGTGACCTCGCTGCGCTTCTCCCGGGTGCAGTTCACCCCCGACCTGATGCCCTCGGACGTGACCGGCTCCTCGATCTACAGCCAGCGCCTCGGCGACTTCGAGTTCCGGCCCGGCCCGGTGTTCACCAACCTGCTGCTCGGCGACGAGATCAACCGCTCCCCGCCCAAGACCCAGGCGGCGCTGCTGGAGGCGATGCAGGAGCGGCAGGTGACCATCGACGGCGTCACCAGGCTCCTGGAGCGGCCCTTCCTGGTGGTGGCCACCCAGAACCCGATCGAGTACGAAGGCACCTATCCGCTGCCCGAGGCCCAGCTGGACCGGTTCCTGCTGCGGCTGTCGGTCGGCTACCCCTCGGCCGACGCCGAATGGCGGATGCTGGAGCGCCGCCTGGAACGGACCGGGGACGAGGTGGAGCTGGCCAGGGTGGCAACGGCCGCCGACGTGCTCGGCATGCAGCGGGCGGTCGAGGATGTCCACGTCGCCTCAAGTGTCGGCCGCTACATGGTCGAGCTGGTCGGGGCGACCAGGGCCAGCCCCCGGGTCCAGGTCGGGGCCAGCCCGCGGGGGACGCTCGCCCTGCTCAAGGTGGCAAGGGCCAAGGCCGCCCTCTCCGGCCGCGACTTCGTCACCCCCGAGGATGTCAAGGCGGTGGCCGTCCCCGCCCTCGCCCACCGGCTGATCCTGCGGCCGGAGCTGTGGGTGCGCCGGGTCCGCACCGAGGACGTGGTGGCGGAGCTGCTCGAGCAGGTCCCGACCCCGCCGCCGGAGGCCGAGCCGGCCGCCGCCCGGTCCCGTCCAGGCCGATGACGGAGGCGTCCGCCAGAGGGTCCCGGGCACCGCTCCGCGGTGCCCGGTGGATCGGGAGGCTCTCCATGAGGGTGCCCCGGTGAAACGGGTCGACCGGTGACCCGCCGGCCCAGCGCCAAGATCGCCTCCTACATCGGGGTGGCCGCGCTGGCGCTGCTGGCCGGGCTGGCCCTCGGGCGCCCGGAGCTGGTCGCGGCCGCCGCGCCCCTGGCCGTGCTGGTGGTGGCCGGCCTGGCCGGCGCCCGCGACCCCGAGCTGCAGGCCGAGGTCACCGTCGACCGGGAGCGGGCGCTGGTCGGCGACCAGCTGACCGTCCAGGTCGCCCTGCGCGCCGTCACCCCGGTCGACCGGCTCGAGGTGCTGCTGGTCGTCCCCCCCGGCATGGAGGGGCCGAGCGGCGCCGGCCGCACCTGGGCGCTGGCCGTGCGCCTGGCGGCGGGGGAGGAGCGGACCGTCACGGTCCGGCTCACCTGCCGCCGCTGGGGTGCCTACTGGCTGGGCGACGCGCACCTGCGGGCCCACGACCGCTTCCGGCTGTTCACCTGGGAACGTCACCTGGAGCGGCACGCCGCCCTCAAGGTCTTCCCCGTCCCCCAGACCCTGCGGGCGCTGGTCCATCCGTACGAGACCCAGGTCTCCACCGGCAGCCACGTGTCCGGGCAGCGCGGCGACGGCATCGAGTTCGCCGACCTGCGGCCGTTCCTGCCCGGCGACCGGCCCCGCTCGATCAACTGGCGGGCCACCGCCCGCCGGGGGGGCCTCATGGTCAACCAGCGCCACCCCGAGCGGACCACCGACATCGTCCTGTTCCTCGACAGCTTCCTCGACGTCCGCGGGAGCACCGGCAGCACCCTGGACCTGGCCGTCGGGGCGGCAGCCTCGCTGGCGTCGGCGTACCTCGGCCAGCGCGACCGGGTCGGGCTGGTCAGCTTCGGCGGCTTCGTGCAGTGGCTGCAGCCGGGCGGCGGCCAGACCGCCCTGTACCGGCTGCTGGACACGCTGATGGAGACCCAGGTGTTCGCGACCGCGGCCTGGAAGGGGATCCGGCACCTCCCGCCCCGGACCCTGCCCGCCAAGGCCCTGATCGTGGCCCTGACCCCGCTGGTCGACGAGCGCGTCGTCGCCGCCCTGCTCGACCTGCTGGCCCGCGGCTACGACCTGGCCGTGGTCGACATCTCCCCGCTGACCCACGCCGGCGGGGCGACCGGCGAGTGGGGGGAGCTCGCCCACCGCCTGTGGGCCCTGGAGCGCGAGACCCTGCGCCACCGCTACCAGCGGCTGGGGGCGGCGGTGGTCGAGTGGACCGACGAGACGCACCTGCAGCAGGTGCTGCTGGAGGTGGAGGCATGCCGGCGCCGCGCCGGGCTCGTGCCCCGCTAGCCTGCGGCCTTGCCGCCACCGCGGTCGCCGCCGTGCTCGCGCTCGCCCCGCTGGCCGCGGTGTCCGGCCCGCTCCGGGAGGCGCTGGCCTGGCTGGCCGGGCTCGGCCTGCTGCTGGCCGCCGGGGCCGCCCTGCGGCTGCCGTCCCTGCTCGCCCCGGCCCTCACCGTGCTGCTGGCCGAGTACGCGGTGGTGCTGGTGCGCCGCGGCGACCGGATCGACGCCGCCGCCCCGCTGGTCGGCGCCGGCCTGCTCCTCTACGCCGAGCTGGCCAGCTGGGCCAGGGAAGCCCGCCCCCAGGTCCGCGACGAACGCCCTGTCCTGAGGGCCAGAGCGGTCGTGCTCGCCGCCACCACCATGGCCGCCCTCGGCCTCGGCGCGGCGATCCTGCTCGCCGCCGACCTCCCCGCCGGCGGCGGCCTGACCCGCCTGGCCATCGGCGTGGCCGCCACCACCTGCACCCTGACGCTGGTCACCCTGGTCGCCCGCCGTACCTCGACCCGCATCCCTCGCGACCCGTGAGGCACAGCACCGCATCACGGCCGTGGGCGCGATGCCTCGGCGCGACAGCCCGCTAGGCGGCCCGATCGGGACGGTCGCGGCCGGGCGGACCGCTGGGGGGCTGCCGGGTGGCGCCGGGCAGGCGCGACTGCGCCTGGGTCTTGAGGCCGGAGGCTCGTTCGCGGACCCAGGCCAGGACGCGCTTGGCCCATTGGAACTCGGCCGACAGCACCACCAGGCCGAGCAGGATGACCGCGATCCCGGGGCCGGGCAGCACCAGCATGGCGGCCCCGGCGATCAGCAGGGCCGTCCCGACCAGGAACACCCCGCCGCGCCGGACCGCCCGGGCCAGCACCTGCAGCAGCGGTTCCACCCGGGCACACCCCCTTCGCCGTCCTGCACAAGGGTACCAGGGGCCCGCGTCAAGCCCGGGTAAAGCCTCCTGACAGGGGGCTGGAGGGAGCCCCGAGGGGTGCCCTGGTCGATCGGGTTCCCGGTATG
>DATHIG010000629.1:0-3167 GCA_035490035.1 Actinomycetes bacterium | reverse complement strand
CAGACCGGCTCCAACGCGACCAGGCTGAGCGAGAGGCCGAGCGGGAGGGCATACAGCACCAGGACGATCCTGGTGCTGGCCCGGAAGTAGGGCTCGACGATCCCGCGGGCCTGGTCCAGCCGGCGAAAGCCGGTGTCGACGAAGAAGAACACGCCCACCATGAACAGCCCGATCAGGGCCGCGGAGACCTCGGCCATGTTGAGGAGGAACGCGTCCGAGACCTCCCGCATGGCGGCAGCCTACCGTCGGCGGCGCCGGATCGGCGATCTTGCTCCGGGCGGGTCCTTGCCGGGACTCGTCCCAGGTCGCATCCTGCCCCCATGGCGGGGCTGCCGACCGGGACGGTCACCTTCCTGTTCACCGACATCGAGGGCTCCACCCGGCTGCTACAGCAGTTGGGGGATCGCTATGCGGCCGTCCGCGATGAGCATGCGGCGATCGTGCGCCGGGCCGTCGCCGAGGCCGGCGGGGTCGAGGTCAGCACCGAGGGCGACTCCTTCTTCGTGGCCTTCGCCAGCCCGCTGGCCGCGGTCCGGGCCGCGGTGGCCGCCCAGCGGGGCCTGGCCGCCCACGACTGGCCGCCGGGGCGGCCTGTGCGGGTGCGGATGGGCCTGCACACCGGGGAGGGGGTCCTGGGTGGGGACAACTATGTCGGCCTGGACGTGAACCGGGCGGCCCGGATCGCCGCGGCCGGCCACGGCGGGCAGGTCATCGTCTCCGACGCCACCAGGGGGCTGGTGGAGCACGCACTTCCGGAAGGGGTCTCCTTCCGGGACCTCGGCCCGCACCGGCTGAAGGACATCGCCCTGCCCGAGCACCTGCACGACCTGGTGGTCGAGGGGCTCCGGGCCGACTTCCCGCCGCCACGGACGCTGGACGCCAGGCGCGACAACCTCCCGGTGCAGCTCACCTCGTTCGTGGGCAGGGAGGAGGAGATCGCCGAGGTCATTGGGCTCCTGGACCGGGCCCGGCTGGTGACCCTCAGCGGGCCGGGCGGGGTCGGCAAGACCCGCCTGGCGGTGGCCGTGGCCGAACGCCTGCGTGGCCGCTTCGCTGCGGGCATCGTGTTCGTCCCGCTGGCCGCGGTCACCCGGCCCGAGCTGGCCCTTGCCGGCATCGCCCGGGCGGTGGGCGCCGACCTGGCGGGGACGCGCGCGCCGCTTGAGGCCCTGGCCGAGCAGCTCGGCGACGACCGGTGGCTGCTGGTGCTGGACAACCTGGAGCAGGTCACCGAGGTCGCCGGTGACCTGGGCGAGTTGCTGGCCCGCTGCCCGGGCGTGGCGGTCCTGGCGACCAGCCGCACGGTGCTGGGGCTGGGCGCCGAGCGGGAGTACCCGGTGGCGCCGCTGTCGCTGCCGGCCGACCCCGTCGGCGTCCCGGTCGAGGCGCTGATGGCCTCGCCGGCGGTGGCGCTGTTTGCGGAGCGGGCGCGCGCGGTGCGCCACGACTTCGCCCTCACCCAGCGCAATGCGTGGGCGGTGGTGGAGCTGTGCCGGCGGCTGGAGGGCCTGCCGCTGGCGATCGAGCTGGCCGCCGCCCGCACCCGGCTGCTGGACCCCGACGCGCTCCTGGGTCGGCTGGCCGGGTCGCTGGACGCGTTGGGGACCGGTGCGGTGGACCTGCCCGAGCGCCAGCGGACCCTGCGGGCCACGGTCGACTGGAGCGTGGACCTGCTGGAGGAGGCCGAACGGTCGCTGCTGGAGGTCGCGGCGGTCTTCGTGGACGGCTGGACCCTCCAGGCCGCCGCGCAGGTCGCCGGCCTGGACGAGGACCAGGCGCTGGACCTGTCTGAGGCGCTGGCCCGCCACAGCCTCATCCAGCTGGACCGCACCGAGCTCGGCTCCCGCTTGCGGATGCCGGGGACCGTCCGGGAGTTCGTGGCCGAGCGGCTTGGGGCCCGGCCCGACCTCGCCGAGATCCAGCGCCGCCACGCCGAGTACTACCGCGGGTTGGCCGAGCAGGCCGACGTATGGCTGCGGGGCGTGGGGCTGGGCGAATGGCTCGAGCGGCTGGAGGCCGAGGCGGGCAACCTGGCCGCCGCGGTGGGCTGGTACCTGGCCCACGACCCCACGCCGCTGCCCCACCTGTTCCGGGTGCTGTGGCTGTTCTGGTCGGCGCGGGACCACCTGGACGAGGCCCGCGCCTGGGTCGACCAGCTGCTGCCCGCCGCCGACGCCCTCGACCCCCAGGCCCGCACCGAGCTGGCGTGGACGGCGCTGGTGACCGCCGACGAGGTGGGCGACGACCAGGCGGTGCTGGCGGCCCGCCAGCGCCTGGGACCGCTGCTGGCGGGGATCGACGACCCCTATCAACAGGCGGTGTCCGAGCTGGCCATGGCGTGGACCGCGCCGATCGTCGGCGACCTCGACGGTGCCCTGCGGGGGGCGTTGGCCTCCCTGGAGCAGCTCCGCGGCCAGGACGAGCCGTTCTGGACGGCGCTGGCCGTCGGCACCGCCGGCATCGTGGAGACAACCGTGGGCCGCTACGACGACGCCCAGCGGCACCTGCGCGAGGCGCGCGACCTAGGGAAGCGGTTCGACTACGCCTGGCTGGCCGCCTGGTCGCGGGTGCTGCTGGGCACCCTGGCTGTCGTGCGGGGCCGGCTGGAGGAGGCCCGGGCGCTGCTGGAGGAGGCGCTGGAGCTAAGCCTGGCGGCCCACAGCACCCGCAGCGTGACCCTGTGCCTGGCCGCGTTCGCCCGGTTGGCGTTGGTGGAGCGGGATGCGGAGCGGGCGGCGCTGCTGGCGGGGGCGACCGAGGGCCTGCGCCGGCGGGTTGGCCTGCGGTCGCTGGTGGTGCTGCGGCAGGGGGAGGCCGAGCTGGTCGCCCAGGTCCGCCAGGCGCTGGGGGCCGACCGGTTCGAGGAGGTGTTCGCCGCCGGCGCCCGGCTCACCCAGCAGGAGGCGGTGGCCGCCGTCCGCGACCGGCGCGGCGCCGGCGCCGCGGCCTCCTGAGCCGTCGCCGTGGCCGTGCCCGGCACCCAGCGCGGAGGCCACCAACCCAGGTCGGGCCAGACACGTCCTGGCGGCATATGGCGGCTCGGCGCTGTCACGGGGAAGGGCGAATCTCTGTAACGGTGGTTCGTTGAGTTGAGCTGGTTTGCAGGTAACAATGGGTTGGCGAGCAATGTCGCTGGTGAGGTGACCGCCATGAGCAACCGGCTGCCC
>DATHIG010000628.1:0-2952 GCA_035490035.1 Actinomycetes bacterium | reverse complement strand
CTCGGCGGCGATGATGATGAAGATCGCCGGCCACTGCTGGGTCAGCGGCGCGCTGCCCGAGGGCAACAGGCCGGCCAGGTAGCCGGTGCCCGGCGTCCAGGCGTACTGCCAGCTGTAGGCGGCGACCACGGTGACGATCCCGTAGGGGATCAGGATCGCGGTGCGCACCGCCCCCCGGCCGACCAGCGCCCAGCGCATGATCAAGGCCAGTCCCATGCCGAGGACCAGCTCCACCGCGACCGAGACGACCGTGATGAACAGGGTGACGCCGGTCGCCGTCCACCACAGGCGGTTGCTGAGCACGGTGGCGTAGTTGGCCAGCCCGACGAACTGCCGCGCGGCCGGGAAGCGCAGGTCGTAGCGCTGCAGCGACAGCCAGACGGCGTAGCCGATCGGGTAGGCGGTGACCGCCAGCATGACGACGACCGCGGGGGCGCACAGCAGCCAGCCGAGCCGGCGCTCGGCGCGGGCGCCCTCCGACAGCGGGTTGGCCCGCCGGTGCCGTGGCTGCGCCTGCGGCGGCGCCTGGGCGACGCCGGTGGCGCCGGATTGCGCGGTCATGGGATCAGCCCCTTGGACTCGATGGCGTCCTGCAGCTGGCTGCTCAGCTGGGCGAGCTCGCCCGGGCCGGCCACCGACGGCGGGTACAGGGTGGTCGAGATGGCGACGGAGACCGACTGGTAGGCGGGGGTCTGCGGGCGGACGCCGCCGCGTTGCAGCGAGTCCAGGATCTCGGCGGCGAAGGGGTAGCCGCCGTTGATCAGGCTCGGGTCCCGGTACAGGCTGGCCAGCGTCGGCGGCAGCCCGCCCTTGACCGCGTTGCGGAGCTGGTTGTCCCGGTTGCGGAGGCACAGGATGGCGTCGAAGGCTTGTGGCTGGTGCTGGCTGAAGGCGCTGACGGCCAGGTCGATGCCGCCGACCGGCGGCCGTGACGGCAGCTTCGCGTCGACCCTGGGGTACTCGGCCCAGCCCATCTGCCTGGCGATGGCGGGCGCGTTCTGCTGCGCGGACGGGTAGACGAACGGGTAGTTGATCTCGAAGGCGGCCTTGCCGGTTTCGAAGGCGAGCCGGTTCTGGTCCTCCATCTGCACGCCCAGCGACGGGTCGGCCGCGGGCGACCGGGCCAGCTGGCCGATGAGCGAGACGCCGTTTGCGGCCGGCGATCCCAGGACGACCTGCTGGCCGTCGCTGGAGAGGATGCTGCCGCCCGCCGAGGCGATCATCGCGTTCACCCAGACGGTGTAGCCCTCGTAGGAGGCCCCCTGGATCTCGATGTAGTGGGGCTTGCCCTGGCGGGCCAGGGCCTCGGCCTGGCTGATCATCTCGGCCCAGGTCGTGGGCGGGTTGGGGACCAGGTCCTTGCGGTACCACAGCAGCTGGGTGTTGCTGTTGAACGGGGCGGCCACCAGCTGTCCCTTCCAGGTGGCGGTGTCCAGGGCGGCCTTCACGGCGTCCTGCTCGACCTGGCGGCGCTGTTCGCCGGTCCAGTTCTCGATCCAGCCGGCCTCGGAGAACTCGGCCTCCCACACCACGTCCAGGCCGAGGATGTCCAGCGAGCTGTCCTTGGCCGCGCTGCGCCGGACCAGCTGCTCGCGCTGGCCGTCGGCGGCGGACGGGAGCTCCTGGATCTGGATGTTGTACTCGCCGCCGGAGGCGGCCGAGCAGTTGGCAGCGGCGGCCTGGTAGCTGCCCGACGGCTCGTTGAAGATGTACCAGTTCAGGGTCGGAGTGCCGCCGGCGCTGCCGGCGCTGGTGCCGCCGCAGGCCGCCAACAGCGACGCCGCGAGGGCCACGAGCAGGCCCCGACGCCATGCTCGAAGGCCGCGGACTCGGTTGACCGTGAAGCCCATCGCCGCTCCATCTCTCGGTGGTACGGGTTCCTCGTCAGGATCGCGACGGCGCCATGCCACGGCATCGAGGCCACCCGGAGTCTCCGATACCTGCCAGCTGCAAGATGCGAGGCTGGCTACAGCCAGCCCTTGTCCTCGGCGGTTCGCAGGGCCTCCAGCCGGCTGCGCCCGCCCGTCTTGCGGATCGCGGCCGAGAGGTGGTCTTGCCGGCCCCGTTGGGCCCCAGCAGGGCGACGGTCTCGCCCCGGCGGAGCTGGAAGCCGGCGCCGTCCAGGGCGGTCACCGGGCCGTAGGGCTTGGTGACCCCCTCCAGACGCACGGCGATCTCGGTGGACATCGATGGGCCCCTCTCTCGCTCGATCGCACCGACGACAGCAGCCTAGGCACGGCCGGGAGCGGAGGCCGTGCGCACTGTCACGACCTGACCGTGAGCATCGTCACGGTCTCGGGTCGCCGCGGCCGCCGTCGCCCTGGCCGGCCAGCAGGTCGCGGATGGCGACGGCCGACAGGGCGGTCTTGGGCAGGAACCCGACCGCCGGGCTGGCCGCGACCAGCTCCGCGTAGTCCTGCTCGGCGTGGGTCGAGATGAGGATCACCGGCGCGGGGACCAGGCCAGGTTGGCGGTGGAGGCGCCGGGCCAGCTCCAGGCCGCTCTCGCCGCCCAAGTCGATGTCCAGCAGCATGACGTCCGGCCGCAGCTCCTGGGCGCGCTGGAGCGCCTCGGCGCTGTTGGACGCCACGCCGACAACCGTGATGCCTTGGCGCTCCAGGAGCCCGCGGGCGGCGTCCAGGAAGCGGGGGCTGTCGTCGACGATCAGGCACCGCAGCATGGCCTCAGCATCGCAGGGCGAGGTGCCGGGACGCATACCGGCTAGCTGGAATGTCATGTGCCGGTCGGGTGAGCGGACGCTCCGGCGGCCGGCTGGAGGACCGCCGCCACCTGGGGGTGGACGATCGCGAGGTTGACCTGCCCTTCGCCGTTCCGAGCAGCCCGCCGGCCAGGCTCGTGTAACCCAGGCGGCCGCTTTGATGGTTTCGTCTGGCTCGACATTGAGCCGCTCTATCGTCTGCATGAGCGCTCCTTGGCGTCAGTTGCTCGTCC
>DATHIG010000627.1:0-2715 GCA_035490035.1 Actinomycetes bacterium | reverse complement strand
GAGGTCCTGGCCGCGCTGGGCCAGGCCGACCTGGTCATGCTGAACCTGGAGTGCTGCATCTCCGACCGCGGACAGCCCTGGGACGCTCCCGGCAAGCCGTTCTTGTTCCGCGCCCCACCCCGAGCGGTCGAGCTGCTGGTCTTGCTCGGGGTGGACTGCGTCACCCTGGCCAACAACCACGCCCTGGACTATGGCGTCGACGCCCTGGCCGACACCCTGGCCCACCTGGCCACCGCCGGCATCGCCACCGTCGGGGCCGGCGCCGATCTCCAGCAGGCGCGGCGCCCGGCCATCCTGGCTACCGGCGGCCTGCGGGTCGCCGTGGTCGGGGTCACCGACCACCCGTCCGACTTCGCCGCCGGCCCCGACCGACCCGGGGTCGCCTTCGCCGCCCTCGCCCGCCAGGTGCCCCAGTGGCTGCTGCAATCGGTCCGCGAAGCCGACGCCTCCGCCGACGCCACCCTGGTTATGCCCCACTGGGGGCCGAACATGACCACCGCGCCCGTCCGCCACGTCCGCCGCGCCGCCGCCGCGCTGGTCGGCGCGGGCGCCACGCTGGTCGCCGGCCACTCCGCCCACGTGCCCCACGGGGTCGCCGGCCCGGTCCTGTACGACCTGGGCGACTTCCTGGACGACTACCGGGTCGACCCGCGGCTGCGCAACGACCTCGGCCTGCTGTTCCTGGTCACCCTGGACGCCGGTGGCCCGGTGCGGCTGGAGGCACTCCCCTTGAAGCTGGAGTTCTGCCACACCCGCCTAGCCGCAGGCGACGACGCCGCCTGGATGCGGCGCCGCTTCCGGACCGCCTGCACCACCCTCGGCACAACGGTGGAGAACACAGCCGACCGACTGGTCGTCAGCTGGCCGTAACACCAGCGCAGGACCACCGACCACCGCTAGATTGACCTATCCCCGTGGGGCACATCCCCCGCTCCCCGTGGGGCACATCCCCCGCTGACGCACAGCGGCGACGCATCCTTCGCCTTGACGGCCAAGTCGAGGAGAACGGACACGTCGCCATGACCCAGCCGCACGCTCGATCGCCTGGCCACCTGTCGGAAGCGGACGGCCAAAGGGATGACCGGCTTGCTAGTACAGACTGCCGTCCGGCAGCCTGAGGGAATCATCGTCGGTTTGTCGACACTGGGCCGCGGCCCTCGCACGGCCCTGGGAGTCGTGAGGGCCACGTCCCGGCAAGTGGTGTAACAGCGAGTTCGCGTGGTTCTCGCTGACCGCGGTTATGCGGCGGTGGAGGTGAGTGCTGGGGTGGCCTCCTTTCGGGGTCGGGCTGGCCGGCGGCCAGGCTGGCGGTGATGAGCTCGGCGCCCAGGTAGCGGCGGGTGACCTGCCATTGGTCGTGCTGCTCGGCCAGGACCGCGGCCATCAGCCGGACCGCTGCGCTGCGGTCGGGGAAGCTCCCCACCACGTCGGTGCGGCGGCGGAGCTCGCGGTTGAGGCGCTCCTGGGGATTGTTGGACCAGATCTGCTTCCAGCAGCCGCGTGGGAATGTGGTGGAGGCCAGCACGTCGACGGCGTTGGTCTCGAGCAGGTCGGCGGCGTCGCCGAACCGACCGGCCCGCACCTGCTCGACGACGCGGGCCAGCCGCGCCCAGGCGTCCCCGGCCGGCAGCACCGCGGCTACTGGCCGACCGCGCCGTCGATCTGCTGGCGTAGCAGGTCGGGGTGACCGTTGTGGCGGGCGTACTCCTCCACCATGTGCACCAGTACCCAGCGCAGCGACCCCGCCCCCACGCCAGGGTCGTTCCCCTGCTCCAGACGTCGCATCGGGTCAGGGCTTGCGGCCGACTCCACCATAGAACCCGCCCGGCAACATCGAGTCCCAGTCGTCAGGCCTCCACAGCTGGACCTCCACCAAACCAGGGTCCAGCAGGTCGAATCCGTCGAAGAACCGCTCGACCTGCGCACGGGTGCGAGTCACCATGGAAGCGGTGGTCAGCTGATACAGCCGCTCGACCCTCGCCCCCATCTCGGCCATCAGCTCCGCCGACATGTCCGGCCGCACCGGGACATCTCTCGTGCCATGGGAGATCACCAGGTGGCTGCCGGTCGGCAAGGCATCCCGGAACCGCGCCACGATCCCAAGCGGGTCCTGGTCGTCGGGGATGAAGTGCAGGATGGCCACGAGCAGCAGAGCGACCGGCTGGTGGAAGTCGATGAGCTCCCGAACCTGCGGGTGCCTCAGGATGACGTCGGGCTCCCGTAGGTCGGCCTGGATCGCGAGGGTGTTGTCACCGGCCAGCAGAGCACGGCTGTGCGTCACCACCATCGTATCGTTGTCCACATAGACCACGCGCGCGTCGGGCGCGATGGCCTGGGCGATCTCGTGGACATTGCCCTGGGTCGGCAGGCCGCTGCCGAGGTCGATGAACTGCCGGATCCCGGCCTCGCGGGTGAGGAAGCGGACGGCCCGGCGCAGGAACGCCCGGTTGTCTTGGACCACGTCACGGGCTACCGGCGCGATGGCAATGAGTTGTTCCGCCACTTCGCGGTCAGCGGGATAGTTGTCCTTGCCGTCCAAGAGGTAGTCGTAGATGCGCGCCGGGTTCGGCACGCTGGTATTGATCCTGGTGGTCCAGTCGTCGTTGGCCACCCTGTCCTCCGTGGGGGTCAGCGTGTGGCTGCCTTCGAGGACTCCTTGATCCACCCCAGGCGGCTGCGAACGCAAGCGGTGGTCTGCCCATCCATTGGGCATAC
>DATHIG010000626.1:0-8229 GCA_035490035.1 Actinomycetes bacterium | reverse complement strand
GCAGGACCTCGGGCGGCCGCTCGGTGACAACCTGCTCGCCGGCGACCACGTAGTCGAGCACCATGCGGGTCACCGGCCGGTCGAGGCGGCGCTGGACCAGGGCGGCGTAGATGGTCAGGGCCTCGTCGGCGTCGGCCGCCGCCTGGGTGGCCGGCCGCCGGCCGGTCTTGTAGTCCACCACCACCAGGCCACGGCCGGTGTCGGCGTCGACCCGGTCCAGCCGGCCCTTGAGCACGATGTCGCCCCAGGCGGCCTGCAGCCCCAGCTCGGTGGCGTGGGGCACCACCGTGGTGTCGGTCCGCCCGTACCAGGCCCGCAAGGCCTCGGCGCCCCGCTCCCGCTCGCGCTGCTGCTGCTCCTTGCCCTGGTAGCCGTCGCGCACCCACAGGCGCCGGAACAGCTCCAGCAGCATGCGAAGGCTGCGGCGACCGACGGGCAGGCGGAAGAACTCGCGCAGGGCGGCGTGCACACTGGTCCCGAAGGCCTGCTGGGCGCTGGAGCGGGACAGGCGCCACAGCCCGTCGACGTACAGGAACCGGTACAGGCGCGGGCAGAGCCGGTAGCGCTCCAGGGCCGACGGGCTCAGGAACGTCACCCGTTCGAGGTCCATGCCTGGCAGGCTCTGCTGCTCTGCGCCATTCATCCTTTGAGGCTACGCCCGAACCCCCACAACCGGATATCCTTCCCGCCTCGAACGGCAGGCGAAGGGTGGGGGCGGCTCGTGGACGGGTCGGGGGTGCAGCGTTGCGGCATCGGCGCCGACGCTCCCGGACGGCCGGAGGACGGGTGGTGGTGAGGCGCCTTCCGCCCCGGCCACGGGTGCTGCTGGCCGACGACCACACCCGGCTCCGCGAGGCCCTGCGCGACCTGCTGGTGGAGACGGGCTTCGAGGTGGTCGGCGAGAGCGGCGACGGGGCCGACGCGGTCGCCCTGGCCGGGATCCTGGAGCCCGACATCGTCGTGATCGACCTGCGCATGCCGGTGCTGAACGGCCTTGACGCGACCAAGCTGATCAAGGACGGCCGGCCCGCCACCCAGGTGGTGGTGCTCAGCGCGTTCGAGAGCCCGGAGCTGGAGCACCAGGCCAGGGAGGCCGGGGCGTTCGCCTACCTGGACAAGGGGACGATGGCCCGCCGGATCCACCGGGTGCTGCTGGACGCCGCCGTACGTGCCGTGCTGGCCGGCGCCTCGGTCCGGGCGGCCGAGGAGCCGGAACCGGACTAGCCTCAGCCCAGGACGAGGGCGGCGACCCCGAAGCTGGCGAAGAAGCTGATGACGCTCGCGATGATCGTCACCAGGCCGAGCGTCTCGTCACCCTTGGAGCGGGCGATCCCGCCGCAGACGACCCCGACCAGGCCGCCGAGCGGGAACATGACCAGCCCCAGTCCGGCCAGGACGAGGCCCGCGACCGACCAGGGGCGTCCTTCCGCCCGGTTACCATCTGCCACCACATCACCCTCCGGTCGATCGCTCCCCCGCCCTACCGTCGGCTTCAGCCGTGTGTCCCCTCCAGCTGGGAGCGGGCCTGGGTCAGGAAGGCCGCCCGGTAGCGCTTCACGTCCTCGGGCGCCTCCAGCAGCCGCACCGATTCCGTCCCCGCCCAGCGATCGAGCTCGTCCAGCAGCGCCTCGAGCTCGTCGCAGGCCTCGAGGGCGGCCGGGACCAGCTCGTCGGGAAGGGTGAAGCGCACCACGAAGGCGGGTTCCTTGGCCAGATAGGCCTGGTCGGCGACGTCGTCGACCGGGCTGCGGGGGAACTGGGCGGTGAGCCGCTCGATCAGCTGGTTGAAGCGCATCGGAGGTACGTCGGGCGCCAGGGCGACCAGCTGCGCCTCGCGCCGGACCGCCTCGTAATGGTCCCTGCTCCTGATGTGCACCGCCGGATCGAACGGCCCCAGCTCGAGCTCCATGGCCGAAGCATACGATGCCCCAGCCCCCTGGCGCGCGTCCGGTTTGGCGACCGACAGGCCCGGGCGGCCCCGGCTCCCCGATCCGGCTACCGCTGGTCCTTGTTGCCCGGTACCGGGGCCTGGGAGGCTTCCGCCGGCCGGGCACGGGACAGGAGGCGGTCGACGGTCGCGTCGGGGGTGCGGTCGACGCCAAGGCGGTAGCCGTACAGGGCGCCGTGGCAGTCGGAGGAGCCGGTCGTCTCCAGGCCCAGCTCGGCGGCCAGGGCCCGCCAGCGGGCCCGGTCCCGCGGCGGCTGGTCGGGGTGGTCGACCTCGAGCCCGTCGAGGCCGGCGGCGGCCATGGCCCGGATCACCGGCTCGGGCACGGCCATGGCGCCGGCGTGGACCGACGGGTGGGCCAGCACCGCCACCCCGCCGGCCCCGTGGATCAGCTGGACCGCCTCGACCGGGGTGACCGCGTCCTTGGCCACGTAGGCCCGGCCGCCGGTGCCGATCCAGTCGGGAGTGAAGGCGGCCGGCAGGTCGTCGACCACGCCGGCCTCGACCATCGCCCTTGCCACATGGGGCCGCCCGATCGCGCCGCCGCCGGCCAGCTCCTCGACCCGGTCGAAGTCGACCGCGGCGCCAAGCTCGCGCAGCCGCTCCACCATCCGCTCGGCCCGGCGGACCCGGCCCCGCCGGATCCAGGCCCGCTTGGCCTCGAAGGTCGCCTCCGCGGGGTCGAACCCGTAGCCGAGGACGTGGACCGGGTTGCCGTCGTGCTCGGCCGACAGCTCGCAGCCGAGCAGGACCTCCAGCCTGGTGCCCCTGGCCGCGGCCACGGCCCGCTCCACCCCGCCGGTGCTGTCGTGGTCGGTGAGCGCGATCCCGGTCAGGTCGCGGGTCGCGGCCAGCTCGACCACCCGCTCGGGGTCAAGGGTGCCGTCCGAGAAGGTCGAGTGGGTGTGCAGATCGAATCCGGGCATGCCGCGACGATAGCGCAGCGCGGTCGCCGATCCATCCCGTACCGATCCGGTAACAGGGTTCAGCCGCGCCGACCCGCCTCCGATATTCCTGGCAGACTGCCTACGTCGTACTGACGAGGAGGCTGGTTTCTTCGTGTCGCTGCTCATGCTCGCCGTTGTCGCCCTGTTCCCGGTCGTGCTGCTGGCCCTGCTGCTGATCACCTCCGGGCTGGAAGGGCGGGTGGTGGGCGATCCCACCCCCAAGGTGGGGGCCGGCGAGCGGCCGGGCACGCCGCCGGAGTAGCCGGGTCGCTGGGTTCCCGCCGTGCCAGCCCGTCAGCGTCCGCCGAGCGCCGCCCAGGCCCTGCTCGGCAGCTCCTTCCGGGTCAGCCGCCAGCGGGGCGAGTTCCTCGACTGCGACCTGGCCCCACGGGTCCTGGCCACCGTCCACCCCTCCTCGATCCTGCGCGCCCCCGACGATGAGGCCCGCGCCCTCGCCTACAAGGGCTTCGTGGCCGACCTGGCCGTCGCCGCCGGGGAGCTCGGTCGCGGCTCGCCGTCCGAGTAGTAGCATCGCGCTCCCCATGGAGCGTGAGAGAAGGCGATGGAGCCTGAGGAGCTGACCGGGCTGGCCCTGGAGGCGGCGGTCGCGGCCGGCGCCGGGTATGCCGACGCCCGCTGGGTGCGGGAGGAGACCGAGGCCCTCACCGTCACCGACGACCGGGTCGACGACCTGGAGGCCGAGGACTCCGGCGGCCTCGGGATCCGGGTGCTGGTCGACGGGTGCTGGGGCTTCGCGGCCAGTCCCGTGCTCGACCCGGGACGCGTCGGTGACCTGGCAAGGCGGGCGGTCGAGGTGGCGAGGGCGTCGGCGGCCCTGCCCGGGGAGCCGGTGCGGCTGGCGCCGGCGGCCCCGGCGGTGGCCGGCTGGTCGACGCCGATGGGGCGGGACCCGTTCACGGTGCCGCTGGCCGACCGGGTCGAGCTGCTGCTGGCCGCCTGCGACGCCCAGCGTTCGGTGCCCGGCCTGGCCCACGCCCGCGCCACCGTCGACCTGTGGCGCCGGCGCACCGTGCTCTGGTCCAGCGAGGGCACCCGTGTCGACCAGACCGTGACCCAGACCGGCGCCGGCATCGAGGCGGTCGCGGTCGGCGACGGCGACCTGCAGCAACGGAGCTGGCCCAACTCGTTCCGGGGCCAGTACCAGGCCGGCGGCTGGGAGATCGTGGAGGCCGCCGACCTGGTCGGCAACGCCCCCAGGGTGGCCACGGAGGCGGTCGACCTGCTGCAGGCACCTTCGCTGCCGGAACGGGTGACCACGGTGATCCTGGATGGCCAGCAGCTCTCGCTCCAGCTCCACGAGTCCGTCGGGCACCCGCTGGAGCTGGACCGGATCCTCGGCATGGAGGCGGCCTACGCCGGCACCTCGTTCGTTCGTCCCACCGACCGGGGGCGGCTGCGCTACGGCTCGCCGGCGATGTCGGTCACCGCCGACGCGACCACCCCCGGCGGGCTCGGGACCTTCGGCTTCGACGACGAGGGTGTGCCGGCCCAGCGGTCGCCGCTGGTCGCCGGCGGCGTGGTGGAGGGCTTCCTGACCAGCCGGGAGACCGCTGCCGGGCTGGGCGCCGGCTCGGGCGGGATGATGCGGGCCGACGGCTGGGGCAGCATGCCGCTGATCCGCATGACCAACGTGCACCTGGAACCGGGGCAGGGCACCCTCGACGAGCTGGTCGCCGACACCCCCGACGGGCTGCTGCTGAGCGTCAACCGGTCGTGGTCGATCGACGACCGCCGGGTCAACTTCCAGTTCGGGGTCGAGGCCGCCTGGGAGATCAAGGGCGGCCGCCTGGGGCGGCTGTACCGCAACGCCACCTACGACGGCCGCACCACCGAGTTCTGGGGCTCGCTGGACGCCGTCTGCGGCCCGCCGTCCTGGGTCGTGTGGGGCGTCCCCAACTGCGGCAAGGGCCAGCCCTTCCAGAACGCCCGCGTCGGCCACGGCGTCGCCCCGGCCCGCTTCCATGGCGTCCACATGGGGGTCGGGCGGGTCCGGGGGCCTCATGGCTAGGCCCCCGGTGCGATGGGGGGCCGGGAGGTGACGGCGTTCGGAGGCGAGCGGCTGCTGGAGGTGGCCGAGGCCGCCCTCGGGGTCGGCGGCGCCGACGACGTCGAGGCCCTGGTGGCCAGGCAGGCCGGCGGCCTCACCCGCTTCGCCTCCAGCCGCATCCACCAGTCGGCCTGGCGCGAGGACCTCTCGGTCCGGGTCCGCGTGGTGGTCGACGGCAACCGGGTCGGTACCGCCACCGTCCACGACACCGACCCGGCGGCGGTCCGGGCGGCGGCCAGGCGGGCGGCCGAGGTGGCCGGGTCGATGCCGCCTGACCCGGGCTACCCGGGCATGCCCGGCCCTGCCGACTACCCGCGGGCCGGCCGCTACGACGGCCCGACCGCCGCCGCCGACCCGGGCACCCGGGCCGGGCTGGTCGCCGCGGTGATCCGCCGGCTCCCGGCCGGGGTCACCGCGGCCGGGGCCTGCGAGACCCGCGAGCTGGAGATCGCGGTGGCCAACGCCCGCGGGGTGCGGGCGGCCGGGGCGACCACGGCGGCCAGCTTCTCGCTCCTGGTCGACGCCGGCTCCGGCACCGGCTGGGCCGAGGGGACCGAGCCCGCCCTGGCCGACCTGGACGTCGCCGCCCTCGGGGAGCGGGCCGCCCGCAAGGCCATGGACAGCCGCGAGCCGCGCGACCTCGCCCCCGGCACCTACCCGGTGGTGCTGGAACCGAACGCGGCGTCGGTCCTGGTCCAGTGGCTGGGCTGGCTCGGCTTCGGGGCCAAGGCCTACGACGAGGGCCGCAGCTTCCTGGTCGGCCGGCTCGGCCAGCGGGTCTGCTCCCCGCTGGTCACCATCGTCGACGACGCCACCGCGCCCGACACCATCGGGGTCGGCTTCGACTTCGAGGGCGTCCCAAGGCGGCGGGTGACCCTGATCGACCAGGGGGTCGCGGCCAGCCTCGTCTACGACTTCCGAGCGGCGGCACGTCATGGCACCGAGCCGACGGGGCACGGCCTGCCGGCCCCGTCGGCCGAGGGGGCGCTGCCCATGCATATGGCCATGCGGCCTGGCCAGACCAGCCAGGCCGAGCTGGTCGCCGGCCTGGAGCGGGGCCTTCTGGTCACCCGCTTCCACTACACCAACCTGGTCAACCTGATGGACACCACCATCACCGGCATGACAAGGGACGGCACCTTCTGGATCGAGGACGGCCAGGTCGTCGGGGCGGTGCGCAACCTCCGCTTCACCCAGTCGATCCTCGAGGCCCTCTCCGCCGTCCGAGCCGTCGGCTCCGAGACCGAGATGACCAGCGAGGACGGCTACGGCGCCGCCCGCGCCCCCGCCCTGGCCATCGACCGGTTCGCCTTCTCCAGCGCAACCACCTTCTAGAACAGCTGTCATGGATCCGGCGCCGCATGCAGCGCCGAAGCATCCGTGCAGCCCTGGAGCTTGCGCGCCGCCAACGGCGGCCACGCAAATCCCTCAAACCCGGATACTTGGCCGGTGTTCTAGCCTGGCGCGTGCGACCATGGCGGCATGCGCGAGGAGCCGCCCCGGCCGGTGGTGGCGGTCGGGCTGGTCGCCCGTGACCGCCACGGCCGCCTGCTGCTGGTCAAGCGGGCAAACCCGCCGGCCAAGGGCCGCTGGTCGCTGCCTGGAGGCCGGGTCGAGGCGGGCGAGACCATCGCCGCGGCGGCGGCCAGGGAGCTGGGCGAGGAGACGGGGCTGGAGGCCGACGTTGGCGAGGTCGCCGGGGTCGTCGAACGGATCGGTGAAGGCCACCACTACCTGATCGTCGATCTCTGGGCGGAGCTGGCCGACGGCAAGGTGCCCGTGGCCGGCGGCGACGCCGCCGACGCCCGCCTGGTCGAACCCGACCAGCTGCCCGGCTACAGCCTCTCCCCCGGCCTGGCCGGGTTCCTGGCCGGCATCGGCTGCTGGCCCGAGGGGGCGCCCGTGCCGGACGACCTCGACGACGCACCCCCTCGGTAGGCTGGAGGGATGCCGGAGCTTCCCGAGGTCGAGTCGGTCCGCCGGCAGCTCGAACCGGAGCTGCGGGGCCGGCGGGTGGTGGCCGTCTGGGCCGACACCCAGCGGCGCTTCCACGCGCCCGACCGGCTGCTCGGGCGGACCGTCCAGGGGGTCGGGCGGCGGGGCAAGTTCCTGCTCTGCCCGCTCGACCAGGGCCTGGAGCTGGTGCTGCACCTGGGCATGACCGGCGTGCTCCACTTCGGACTGCCCGACGCCTACGCCCGGGCCCGGATCGCGCTGGACGACGGCCGGGAGCTGGTGTTCAGGGACGTGCGCCGGTTCGGGGGCCTTGCCGTTGTCGAGGCCGGAGCCTACGGGCCGCTGCCCAGCCTGGCCCGGCTCGGGCCGGAGCCCCTGTCCGACGACTTCGACCCGCGCCGCTTCGCCCGCGACCTGGCCGCCACCCGCGCCCCGGTCAAGCTCTACCTGCTCAGCCAGCGGCCGGTCGCAGGGGTCGGCAACATCTACGCCGACGAGGCGCTGTGGCTGGCCCGCATCCATCCGGCCTCGCGCCGGGTCGGCCCGAGGCGCGCCCTCGGCCTGCACGGGGCCATCCGCCGGGTGCTGGCCGATGCGATCCAGCGCGAGGGCACCACCTTCCGCGACTACCGAATGGTCAACGGGGAGAGCGGACGCAACGCCGACTTCCTGAGCGCCTACGGCCAGGCCGGCCGACCCTGTCCCCGCTGCGGCACCCCGCTGCGCAAGGTCGCCCTCGGTGGCCGCGGCACCACCTTCTGCCCGGCCTGCCAGCGCCGCTGAGCCAACCGCCAGGACACCGGGCTTGTGGTCGTCAACGCCCGTTGCGGCTCAACCGCATCCGCCGCCACCCGATATCACCAGGGAGGATCGGTCCAAGACAGGAGCTGGGCGTGCGGATGTCGGTGAAGGGGTATCTCGCCCTGCTGGTCGGCGTCTTCGTCGCCGGCCTGCTGGTCATCACCGTTGCCGAGCGGAACCTGGCCGGCGACCTCGGCGGCGCGCTCGATGCCATCACCCGCGAGCACTACCCGAAGGTCAGGGCGGCCCGTGAGCTGCGGGCGGCGGCTCTGACCGAGCAGCGCGCCCTGGCCGACTTCTTCTTCAGCGGCAAGCCGGCGGCGGCCGAGCAGGTCCGGCAGGCGCAGCGCGACTTCCAGCGGCGACGCGGCGAGCTGGCCGGGACCCCGCTCGACCAGCGGCAGCTGGCGGTGCTGGCCGAGATCGACGGGCTGCAGCGCGACCACCAGGCCGCCGCCGATCGAGCCGTCGAGCTGCGCCGGGCTGGCAGGCTGGCCGAGCTCGAACGG
>DATHIG010000625.1:0-4338 GCA_035490035.1 Actinomycetes bacterium | reverse complement strand
TAGGTCTCCGGCACGGGCTGCGGCGGGCCGCCGAACTGCGGCAAGGTCCGGCATCCGGCCACCGACCCGGAAGTGTCTACTGCCGTTCCCGCTGAAGTGTCTATGGTTGTGGACACTTGGTGTCCTCGTCCGTACGCTCGGGGAATGACCGGCCGGGACGTCCTGCGCAGGATCCGCCAGCTCGGGGGCGTCGTGGTCCGACAGGAGGGCTCGCACGTGCGGGTCGAGCTAGGCAGGTGCAAGACGACCGTCCCTGTCCACCGCGGTGAGGACCTGCCGCCTGGGACGTTGCGGGTGATCGAGCGAGACCTCGCGCCGTGCGTGGGGAAGGCGAGGTGGTTGCGGTGAGCAAGGGCCGGTACACGGTGGTCTTCGAGCGCGACGAGTCGGGGGCGTGGCTGGCCCGCGTGCCCGATGTCCCCGGCTGCCACACCTACGGTCGGTCGATCCGGCAGGCCCAGCGTCGCATCCGTGAGGCGCTCGGCCTGTGGGTCGACGACGCCGACCAGGCCGAGCTGATCCCCGACATCCGCCTGCCGCGGCAGGCGCGGACCGTTGTTTCGCGTGCGAAGGCCGCAAGGGCCCGGGCGCTCAAGGATCAGCAGGAGGCGGCGAAGGCGGCACGCGATGCCTCCCGGTGTCTAGCCGCGCTCGGGCTGAGTGCCCGGGACGCCAGCGAGGTCCTGGGGATCAGCCACCAGCGGGCCCAGCAGCTCCGGTCGAGCTGACTCGACCGGAGCCCGCCGGCTCACCGGTCCGGTCGGCCGAGGCACGGATGACCCACCGGCTCACCACGGTCGCCAAGTCGAGACTCGCCCGCCTCGTCTGCGCAGGTCAGAGCCGTAATGCAGGGGGAGCCGGCCTGTAAGCCGGCTTCTGTGCCCGGGGAGTCCCGGGGTGGCGGCCATCCATCTGGGACCGGCGTTGCCGCCGGCCTCGTGCGGTCCACCAGGGGACTCGGCCGGGCCAGCCTCCGCGGCCGCGTTGCCGCGGCCGGTGCGTCCCCTTTTCGACCTTGCTCCGGGTGGGGTTTGCCGAGCCGGCCGGTCACCCGGCCGCTGGTGCGCTCTTACCGCACCGTTTCACCCTTGCCGCCATGCTGACGCAGGGCGGCGGTCTGTTCTCTGTGGCACTGTCCTGCGGGTCGCCCCGACTGGCGGTTGGCCAGCACCCTGCCCTGTGGAGGCCGGACTTTCCTCGATCCCGGCGAACCGGGACCGCGACCGCCCAGCCGACTCCCCCTGCCCGGCAAGTATGCCACCCGAACCGGGCCGGGCGGAGGCATACTGGAAGCATGGTTCCGATCCTGGCCATTGCCTTCATCGTGGTCCCGCTGGCCGAGCTGGCGGTCATCATCGCCGTCGGGGACCTCATCGGGCTGCTGCCGACGCTGCTGCTGCTGCTGGTGGTCAGCGCCGCCGGGGCCTGGCTGTCGAAGCGGGAAGGGCTGGCCGCCTGGCGGCGGTTCCAGCTCGCCCTGGCGGAGGGGCGGGTCCCCACCGTCGAGGTGGCCGACGGCGCCATGATCCTGCTGGCCGGCGCCCTGCTGCTCACCCCGGGGTTCCTCACCGATGTTGTCGGGATCCTGCTGCTGCTGCCGCCGACCCGGGCGACTGCCCGGCGGCTGGCGCCGCGCCTGGCCGCTCGCCGGATGCGCCGCCGTGGCCGCCGGGTGGTGGTCGACGGCACCGCCCGCCCGGCCGGCTCGACCAGGGTGACCTGGGGCCAGGCCGAGGTCCCCGACCGTCCAGCCCCGCCGCCCGACCGCGACCCGTTGGCCTGACAACGGCCCAGCCGGGAGGGGGCCGTTCCTCCGGGACGGTTCAGCCGGCGTTCAGCTGGGGCGGGGAAGGATCATCGCCAGGCGTGCAGGAGGGATCGCCGATGCGGGTGCTGGTGGTGGAGGACGAGCGGCGGCTGGCGGCGGGGCTGCGCAGCGGGTTGGCCGCCGAGGGGTTCGCGGTCGACGTCGCCTTCGACGGCACCGACGGGCTGTGGATGGCCCGCGAGCACCCCTACGACGTGATCGTGCTGGACATCATGCTGCCGGGAGTCAACGGCTACCGGCTGTGCTCCACCCTGCGCCGGGAGGGCGTCTGGACCCCGATCCTGATGCTCACCGCCAAGGAGGGCGAGTGGGACGAGGTCGAGGCGCTCGACAACGGCGCCGACGACTACCTGACCAAGCCGTTCTCGTACGCGGTGCTGGTGGCCCGGCTGCGGGCGCTGCTGCGCCGGGGGGCCCGCGAGCGCCCGGCGGTGCTGGCGGCCGGCGACCTGCGGCTGGACCCGGCGGCCAAGCGGGCGTGGCGGGGCGAGGTCGAGGTCGAGCTGACCGCCCGCGAGCTGGCTCTGGCGGAGTTCCTGCTCCGCCGCCGGGGCGAGGCCGTTTCCAAGCGGGAGATCCTCCAGCACGTCTGGGACGACGACTTCGAGGGCGACCCCAACATCGTCGAGGTCTACGTGCGCCACCTGCGCAACAAGCTCGACCGGCCGTTCGGGCGGGCATCGATCCAGACGGTCCGCGGGACCGGGTACCGGCTGGTGGCCGATGGCGGTTGAGCGGGGGCGGCTTCTGCGGGCGTGGCTCCGGGCCCGGCTGGGGACGGTCCGGGTGCGCACCACCCTGGCCGCCGTTGTGGTGGTCGGGCTGGCCGTTGGCGTCGGCGCCCTGCTGCTGATGGCGGTGCTGCGCGACACCCTCACCCGCGAGGTACGGAATGCGGCCCGGCTCCGCGGCCAGGACGTGGCCGCGGTGCTCGGGTCGGGCGCCGGGCCGGGCCCGCTGGCCGTCGGCGACGCCGAGGAGCTGCTGATCCAGGTGCTGGACGCCGACGGCCGGGTGGTCCGCGCCAGCGCCAACGCCGTCGGGCTGCCGCCGGTGGCGCGCCTGCGCCCCGGGGAGTCGGCCCAGGTGAAGGCGCCGGTCGAGGAGGGCGAGTTCCTGGCCGTCGCCACCGGCGCCGACACCCCGCAGGGACGGCGCACGGTAGTGGTCGTCCGCTCCACCGAGACCGTCACCGAGGCCACCGCGGCGGTCGGCGGGCTGCTCGCGGTCGGGCTTCCGCTGCTGCTGGTGGTGGTCGCGGCGACCACCTGGAAGGCGGTCGGGCGGACGCTGGCCCCGGTTGAGGCGATCCGGGCCGAGGTCGACGAGATCTCCGCGGCCGCGCTGCACCGGCGCGTCCCAGACCCGCCCGCCCACGACGAGATCGGCCGGCTGGCCCGGACGATGAACCGCATGCTGGGCCGGCTCGAGCAGGCTCAGGCCCGCCAGCGGCGCCTGATCTCCGACGCCTCCCACGAGCTGCGCTCCCCGGTCGCCGCCATCCGCCAGCACGCCGAGGTCGCCCTGGCCCACCCCGACCAGACCACCACCGGCGAGCTGGCGGCGACGGTGCTGGCCGAGGACCTCAGGTTGCAGCGCCTGGCCGAGGACCTGCTGCTGCTGACCCGGGCCGACGAGCACACCCTTGGGCTGCGCCGGCGCCCGGTCGACCTCGACGACCTCGTGTTCGACGAGGCCAGGCACCTGCGGGACGCGACCAGCCTGCGGGTTGACACCACCGCGGTGTCCGCCGGCCGGGTCGACGGCGACGCCGCCGGGCTGCGGCGGGTGCTGCGCAACCTCGGTGACAACGCCGCCCGCCACGCCCGCGGACGGCTGGCGTTCTCGGTCGCCGAGCGCGACGGCGCCGTGCTCCTCGGGGTCGACGACGACGGCCCCGGCATCCCGGGGGCGGACAGGGAGCGGGTGTTCGAGCGCTTCGTGCGGCTGGACGACGCCCGCGCCCGCGACGCCGGCGGCAGCGGCCTCGGCCTGGCCATCGTCGCCGAGGTGGTCGCCGCCCACGGCGGCACGGTGGCCGTCGCCCGCAGCCCCCTCGGCGGGGCACGGGTCGAGGTCACGCTCCCCCGGCTCGGCGACCCCGGCGACTGAGCAATCTTCAGCGACATTCAGCCTGCGCTCAGGCGCCCTCCGGCATCCTGCCGGTGACCAACCGGCAACCACGGAGGAGCACGGATGCAGCGCAGGACCAAGTGGATCGCGACGGCCGGCCTAGCCGTCGCCATGGCCGGCGGGATCGCCGCCGCGGCCGCCGACGGCGACACCGACCAGGAGCTGACCGGGTCAACCCGCGACCGGGCGGTCGCGGCCGCGCTGGCCGCCACCGGCGGCGGGACAGTCCTGGAGACCGAGGAGGGCGACGACGGCGCCGCCTACGGCGTCGAGGTCCGCCTCGCCGACGGCCGCCAGGTCGAGGTCAGCCTCGACGCCGGCTTCAAGGTCATCGGCCAGGTGGCCGACGAGGACCGGCCGGGCGAAACCGACGGGCG
>DATHIG010000624.1:0-2111 GCA_035490035.1 Actinomycetes bacterium | reverse complement strand
CGTTCGTCGCCTGCGAGGGCATCCTGCTCGGCACCGCCCTGTCGATCGTCACCAGCTACCTGCTGTTCCGCAACGACGACGACCTCCAGGGCTCGGGCGCCCCGTTCCCCGTCCCCTGGCTGTCGATCTCCCTGCTGGTCCTGGCCACCGCGGCCGCCTCCCTGGCCGCCACCGCCTGGCCCGCCCGCCAGGCGGCCAGGATTCGCCCCGCGGTCGCTCTCCGCATCGCGGACTAGACAGGGACCATCTAGCTGGCGCTGTCCCGCAGGATGTTCTCGATGTCGGTGACCAGGTCGTCGTCCGTCAGCTTGCCGCCGGAGTCGAGGCGGGCCTGGACGACCGCGAGGATCCGGTTGGCGAGCAGGGCCAGCTCCCCGGGCTCGTCGAAATGGACCGGGGTGAGGGTCTCGTGCGGGTCAGGGCCGGGGTCACGGGCGACCGGGCGTGGCTCGGGTCGCGGGGTGGGCGGAGGCGGGGGAGGGGCTGGGAGCTGCTGGCGGCCCTCGCCGAGGGCGCCGAGCTGGCGGCGCCAGCTCGAGAAGCTGGACTGGTCGACCGACCAGGCCGAGGCGCCGGCGTGCTCCAGGACGCCGAGGCGGGCGCTGTCCACCCAGTCGGGATCGGCGTCGGGGAAGACCGCCACATGGATCGGCTTGCCGGCCATGTCGTCCACCACCGGGCTGCCGTCCCGCAGCAGCAGCTCGCGCTGGGCTGGCGTGCACACCTGGGGCAGCCCGAAGTCGAACGCCTCGACACAGGCGTCCCAGGGGACCGCGGCCTCCTCGGCCTCGGCCCGGCTCGGCCAGGTCGAGAACCCGAGCGCGGCGATCGGCTCGAGCTGGCGCAGCCTGGCCGCGAACGCGGCCACCTGGCCGGGCGGCGTCTCCGGTCCGACCTCGACGACGTACACCCGCTGGCCGGGCGCGATGGCGCAGAGCGTTTCGGCGCTGGCCACCCCGTCGGCGCTGGCCGGCGGTCCCAACCAGGACCAGGGGATCACCGCCGGGCCGCGTGCCGCCGTCCACGCTCGGAAGTTGTCTGCGTAGCTGAACCCGCCGGGAGCATCACCGCTGGTACCACTGGCGCAGCGGACGAACACGGCGTCCAGTCCGAAGATCGACCTTGGCTCGCCGTGCCAGACCCACGCAGCGGTCCTGGGAAGGGTCAACCGGGCCGCCATCGCTCACCCCCAACGCTGCCGCCTGTCGCGGACCTGCCTATGGTAAAGAACAGCGGGCCGGCCCGAAGGCCGGCCCGCTTGATGCATCCGATCAGCGGCTGGGCCCTTGAGTGGTTCGAGGCTCGCCGGCGGCGGTCATTGTCTGAAGCACCTGCTCCACGCCCTGCGCGGGATAGCGACGGTGGCCACCCGGGGTCAGGATGCTCGGCAGCTTTCCCGCCTGGGCCCAGGCAAGGACCGTGCGGGCGCTCACCTGGAGCCGGCGCGCCACCTCGGTGGTGCGCAGCAGGACCTCCAGGTCGCCGGGCGTCGCCTGCTGACCAGCCTGACGGAGCTGGTCATAGGACGACCGGGGTGGTTGCCAGTTGCGTAAGGCGCCATAGGTGCTCGATGCACCGACCTGCTTGCGAGCGGTTACCACTCTGCCTCCCCTCTGGTGGCGTGTCGGCGGAGGACGTCGCCCGCTGCCACCGAGCGTGCTACGTCCGGCTCGTTCCACTTCGACAGTATGGGCGGGACTTTTGCACTCGACGGGTCCGGCTGTCCAGTGGACAAATTGCCCGGGTGCCCCAACGAATCCCCAACGTGGCTGGAATACGCCTAGTGGCCTGCTGTTATGCTTGTCGTAGGTGGCCGGAAGGCCCGTTCCCGCATGCCCCTGAGCTTTCGAGGAGATTACCCGTGGACCCCGAGCGCTACGACCCCCAGCAGGTTGAGCCCAAGTGGGTTGCGGCCTGGGAGGAGCTGGCGCTCTACCGAGCCGACGAGAGCGACGGAAGCCGGCCGCGCTTCTACGCCCTCGACATGTTCCCCTACCCGTCAGGCGACCTGCACATGGGCCACCTGGAGGCATTCTCGGGCGGCGACGTGATCGCCAGGCTCAAGCGCATGCAGGGCCACAACGTGCTGCACCCGATCGGCTGGGACGCGT
>DATHIG010000623.1:0-2557 GCA_035490035.1 Actinomycetes bacterium | reverse complement strand
TGCGGCCTTCTGGCCGCCTGGCCGCTCGGGGCGCCGAAGCCCGGGCGCGGCCAGCGGGCAACGAATCACCCGCCGCGGATGACGCGCAATCCCCTGTCAGCCGACACGCTGGAGCCGTAGCGGTCGACTGTTGGTGGCATTCCGGGACAGGCGGCAGCTAGCCGCTTGCGATGCCCAGTTCCACCCGCCAGCTATCGCGGATACCGCCGGTAGCGGGTCGGATCCTTGGAGGGAGCATGAACCAGTGGGCACTACCCACCATCGCCGTGCTGCTGATCGGCTATGGGGCGCTGTCGGGGCGGCTACAGTCTACGGTGGTCAGCCAGGCGATGGTGTTCGTGGCCTTGGGCCTGCTGGTCGGCAACCGGGTTCTGGACCTGGTCGACGTTGACGCCGCCAATCAGTTCGTTCGCCACCTGGCCGAGGCGACCCTGGCCCTGGTGCTGTTCACCGACGCGGTCCGGGTCAACCTGGGCAAGCTGCGGCGCGAATCGGCCCTGCCGGCACGGCTGCTCGGCATCGGCCTGCCACTCACCATCGTGGCCGGCACCCTGGCCGGGCTGGCCCTGTTCCCCCAGCTGGACCTGTGGACAGCGGCCGCCCTGGCCACCATCCTGGCCCCCACCGACGCCGCCCTGGGGCTGCCGGTGGTCAGCAACAAGCGGCTCCCCTCCCGCATCCGCCAGGGCCTCAACGTCGAGAGCGGCCTCAACGACGGCGTCTGTGTGCCCCTGCTGATCATCTTCCTCACCCTCGCCCAGGCCGAGGAGGGCGTCGGCCACATCGAACCCCTGAAGGTGGTCCTCGAGGAGATCGGCTTCGGCGTCGTCGGCGGGGTCGTTGCTGGCGCCGTGGGCGCCTTGGTCCTGCGCCGGTTCGCGGCCAGGGGGTGGATGGAGGGGACCTGGCAGCAGATCAACGCCGTTGCTACCCCGCTGCTGGCCTACACGGTGGCCGTCGCGCTGGGGGGTAGCGGGTTCATCGCCGCCTTCGTGGCCGGGATCGTGTTCGGCGCGGTGGCCGGTGAGCGGGCCGAGCACAGCACCTTTTTGGCCGAGCAGTCCGGGGAGCTGCTCAACGCGGTCACCTTCCTGCTGTTTGGGGCGGTGCTCCTCGGCCCCGCGCTCGGCGAGCTGGATTGGCAAGTCGCTCTGTACGCGGTGGGGAGCCTGACCGTGGTCCGGATGCTCCCGGTCGCCCTTTCGGTGCTGGGCACGGGCATGCGCCGGGTCACGGTCGGGTTCCTGGGCTGGTTTGGGCCGCGCGGGCTGGCCTCGATCGTGTTCGTGCTGATCCTGGTCGAAGAGACCGAGCTCCCGGAGCGTTCGTTGATGCTGACGGTGGTGACCTGGACGGTGGCGCTGTCGGTGTACGCCCACGGCCTGACCGCCTGGCCGGGCGCCAACCGCTATGCCGACTGGTACGCCGCCCACGCCAAGGACCATGCGGCCATGCCCGAGAGCGGTCCCGTGGCCGAGCGGCGCATCCGCGCCCCGGCCCTCCGTCAGCGGGCGCCATGACCCAGATGCGCCCCTCGGCCTCATCGAGGCCGAAATTCACCCACTGAGGGTGAGGCCGGGCCGGCGCCGGTTGGGAGACCATTGGTGGCAGCGTCCGTGCGCGCACGAAGGACCTGGGTTCGCCAGGACACGGCAAGCTCGGACGCCGATGACCACCAACCGGGAAGGACCTGACGATGCCGGCGACCAAGCAACGACCCCGTCGGCTCTCCGACGCCCAACTCGGGCAACTGCTCGCGCTGACCACCGACGCCGACAGTGTCGAGTTGAAGCTGACGGTGCCCGACTCCGAGCGCCGCTCGACCGTCACCGCGTTGGGGATGGACCCCCTCAACGCCCAGATCCGCCAGGTCTACTTCTTCGACACCCCCGATCTCACTCTCGACAAGCACGGCGTGGTCGTTCGCGCTCGCAGGGTCCAGCAGCGAGCAGACGACTCCGTGGTGAAGTTGCGGCCGGTCGTCCCGAACGAGCTCCCGGACGGCCTGCGCAAGGCCAAGAACCTGGTCGTGGAGGTCGACGCCATGCCAGGCGGCTACGTCTGCTCGGCGTCGTTCAAGGGAACCCTGGGGACCACCGACGTCAAGGAGGTGGCTGCGGGCAAGCGGGCGATCCGCAAGCTGTACTCCAAGGAACAGCGGGCCTTCTTCACCGCCCACGCGCCCGACGGCGTCGGGCTGGACGAGCTGTCGGTCCTGGGCCCGATCACCGTCCTCAAGCTGAAGTTCTCGCCCGAGGGATACGGCCGCCGGTTGGTTGCCGAGCTGTGGTTCTACCCCGACGGCTCACGGATCCTTGAGCTGTCCACCAAGTGCGCACCGAACCAGGCCCTCCAGGTCGCCGCCGAGACACGGGCCTTCCTGAGCAGCCAGGGCGTGGATCTCCTCGGTGAGCAGCAGACCAAGACCAAGACGGCCCTCGAGTACTTCTCCCGGAACCTGGATGCCGCAGTCACGGCGTAGCTGGCCTTCCGACAAAGGGCTAAGGGCTTCTTGTCGCTCATGGGACTATCTTGCTTGGATATCAGGATTGTCCTG
>DATHIG010000622.1:0-2015 GCA_035490035.1 Actinomycetes bacterium | reverse complement strand
GGGGCAGCAGCCGGCCCAGCCCGAGCACTATCCCGGCATACCCCAGGCCCAGCAGCAGCGTGAGCAGCCCGTAGGCCAGGGTGCGGCTGATGATGCGGTCCAGGTCGTACAGCCGATAGCGCAGGACGGCGGCGCCGGCCGCCAGCGGCAGCAGCGCCACGCAGACCCCGGCCGCCCAGGAAAGCAGCTCCGGAAGGCCCAGCGCCGCGCTGGCCAGCGCGGCGACCGCCGCCAGCGCCACCAGCACCGCCGCCCACGCCACCCAGCGCAGCTGCTGGCGTTCAATGCCACGAGCGCGACGGAAGCGCAGCACCAGTGACCCGGCGCCGACCAGGACTGCCAGGACGATGATGAGGAACGCGAGGGCACCAGCGACCTCGAGCGGGCCGGCCAGCGCATCGATGGCGAGTGGGCTTGGGACCGGTGGGTACGGCGGTTCCGCCACACCGGACCCGAACACCAGCCAGAGCGCGACGATCACCGGTGCCGCCGCCGCGGTCCTCGCCCACCAGCGCCAGCGGGGTGAGGGCAGCGACCCGGTGGGCGTGAGCAGGAGGACGAAACCGGTGCACACCAAGTAGCCAAGGGGGAAGGTGAGGGGGAGGAAATGGGCCAGGTAGCCGGCGGCTGGCAGCGTCCCAGGCCGGGCCAGCAGACCGTAGCGCACGTAAACGTCACCCAGCCCGGACGCCGACACCGACAGCCCGAGGGCAAGCAGCAGCCACCCCACCGGGTGGCGGGGCCGCCGGCTGGCCAGCACCGCCCCGACCGTCGCGGTGGAGACGATGGCCAGCACCAAGGGGACACCAGCGAGATCGAACACGATCAGGTCCGCCCGGCCAGCCAGGCGCAGCAGGTGGTCGAACCATGGGAGAGCGGCCAGGCCGAGCACGACCAGCGCCCATAGCCACCACGCCACAAGACCCGGCCGGCTGGGCAGCCATGCCGGTCGGCCACCGGCGGTTACCGCCATGCTCCTCGACCCATGGAGGCCTCCGACTCCAGGCACCGTCCCGTCCCCAGCATCGTCGCTGCGGCGCCAGGGTGGCCGGGTTCCGTCCCGATAGCGTTACGGACAGCAACCCACCCTCGAACCAGCAGGCGGCGAACAGGCGGCGAACTCCCTGCAACCAACCGGCAGGAGCCGACACACAACGACACTAGACGCCAAGGTCGAAGGCACGATCACGGCATCGCCGCTGGTCAAGCAACGGCCATGCTTGCATTCACAGGGCAGAGGTCATGGTTTGCATTTGGTCTCGCTAGCAAGACTGTCAGCGCCGCTCACCCGCTGCAACAGGACCATGACATGCCGATCCGCGCTCGACACCGACGCCGCTTGTGGCCGCCAGCCGTTGCGCTGCTCGGCGCGGTCGCTGGTGGAGTCCTCCTGGTGGCCTGCAGTGCCGCGAA
Source organism: Actinomycetes bacterium (assembly GCA_035490035.1). Classification (GTDB taxonomy): domain Bacteria; phylum Actinomycetota; class CALGFH01; order CALGFH01; family CALGFH01; genus CALGFH01. The sequence goes on along the minus strand of DATHIG010000622.1, from coordinate 602 downwards.
CCCGCCCCCTGCCGCGCCGCCAGGTACAACCCGCCCGGTCCCCTCGCGGGCGCCGACGAGCACGGCCGCCGCTCGTGGGGTTGAGCTTGGCATCTTCGAAGTGAGCTGCCATACGGGCAAAGGGGTCACGGCCTCGGGCACGCCCAGCTCTCGGGAGACCGTCTCGGTCGATCCCCGGGTGGTGCCCTTGGGGACGCGGCTGGTGATCGACAAGGTCGGTACTCGTGTGGCCGCCGACACCGGGGGAACTATCAGGGGTCGGCGGCTGGATATCTGGGAGCCATCGGTGGCCGCCTGCACCCGGTTCGGCCGCAGGCAGCTCCGCGTCTGGCAAGCACCGTAGCCGGTCCGTCTCTGGTCCGTGGAACCAGCGGTAACAAAGGACAACTGCGGATCAGAACGGACACTGATCAAGCAGCTCACAGATCGTTTTGCCAGCTCGACAGACGGGCGTTGTGTCCCTTACAACGACGAGGCCGCAGGTTCGAGCCCTGCCACGCCCACCGATCCGACCAGCTTTCGAAGGGCGATACAACGATGCGGCCGCGTGCCACGGTCGCGCATCGCCCAGCGGGCTCAATCGAGTGCGAGGGCGTAGCGCA
>DATHIG010000621.1:0-2977 GCA_035490035.1 Actinomycetes bacterium | reverse complement strand
TCACCGTGACCACCGGCGACGGCTCGGCCGGGCGGCGCGGGCTGGTCACCGACCCGCTTCCCGACCTGCTCGCCCGGACCGGGGCCGGACGGGTCTACGCCTGCGGTCCGATGCCGATGCTGGCCGCGGTCAGCCGGGTCGCCGCCGACGCCGGCGTGCCCTGCCAGGTCGCGGTCGAGGAGCAGATGGCCTGCGGCACCGGCATCTGCTTCTCCTGCGTCCTGCCGGTCAGCGGGCCAGTGGGCGAACCGACCCGGATGGCCCGGTCGTGCCTCGAGGGACCCGTGTTCGACGGGGCGGCGATCGCCTGGACCGAGGCCGGCTACCCGGGCGGCCCCGCCCCTGAGCTGGAGCTGGCCCGGTGACCGTCGACCTGGCGGTCGACCTGTGCGGGGTCCGGCTGAAGACCCCGGTGCTGGCGGCCTCGGGCTGCTTCGGGTTCGGCCGGGAGATGGCCGGCTGGGTCGACCTGGCCGAGCTGGGCGGCATCGTCACCAAGTCGGTCAGCCTTGAGCCCCGCCGCGGCCGCCCGACCCCGCGGATGGCCGAGACCCCTTCCGGGATGCTCAACGCCATCGGCCTGCAGAACCCGGGAGTGGAGGCGTTCTGCGCCACCGACCTCCGGTTCCTGGCCGAGGCGGGGGCGACGGTCGTGGCCAGCCTTGTCGGCCGCAGCCCAGAGGAGTTCGGCCGGCTGGCCGCCCGCCTGGCCGGCGAGCCGGCGGTCGCCCTGCTCGAGGTCAACCTGTCCTGCCCCAACGTCGAGCACCGCGGCGAGGTCTTCGCCACCGACCCGGAGCTGGCGGCCGAGGTGGTCCGGACGGTCAAACGGGCCTCGAACCAGCCGGTGCTGGCCAAGCTCACCGCCGACGTCACCGACCTGGTCGCCGTGGCCAGGGCCGCGGTGGACGCCGGGGCCGACGGGCTGACGCTGATCAACACCCTGCTCGGCATGGCCGTCGACGTGGGCCGGCGCCGGCCCCGGCTGGCCGCGGTCACCGGCGGGCTGTCCGGCCCGGCGATCCGGCCGGTGGCCGTCCGCTGCGTCTGGCAGGTCGCCGGCGCCCTGCCCGGAGTGCCGATCGTCGGCGCCGGCGGGATCGTCACCGCCGCCGACGCGGCCGAGTTCCTGCTCGTCGGGGCGACCGCGGTCGCCGTCGGCACCGGCAACTTCATCAACCCTCGAGCGGTGGTCGAGGTCGCCGCCGGCCTGGAGCAGTACCTCGCCGCCCAGGGCGTCGGCTCGCCCGCCGAGCTGCCGGCGCTGTTCAAGGCGGAGCGCTGAGCATGGAATCGCCGCTGGTCCTGGCCCTTGACACCGACGACCTGGACCGGGCGGTCGCCTGGTCACGGGCCGCCGGGGAGGCGGCCGGGATGGTCAAGGTCGGCCTGGAGCTGTTCGGCGCCAACGGCCCGGCCGCGGTCGGGGCCCTCGCCGGGGAGGGCCGACGGGTCATGCTCGACCTCAAGCTGCACGACATCCCGGCCACCGTGGCCGGCGGGATGCGGGCGGCCGTCCGGGCCGGGGCCGAGCTGGTCACCGTCCACGCCCTCGGGGGGCCGGCCATGCTGGAGGCCGCCGTCCAGGCGGCCGGCGACCGCTGCCGGGCGGCGGCGGTGACCATCCTGACCAGCGCCGGCCCGGCCCAGCTGGCCGCGGCCGGTCTGCTCCCGGCCGCCGAGGCGGTCCCGCGGCTGGCCGCCCTGGCGGTCGCGGCCGGCTGCCGGGCGGTCGTCTGCTCGCCCCTGGAGGCCGGCATCCTGCGAGCCCTGCTCGGCCCGGCGGTCGAGCTGATCTGCCCCGGCGTCCGCCCGGGACCCACCCCTGCAGGGGACGACCAGGCCCGGGTGGCCACGCCGGCCGAGGCCATCCTGGCCGGTGCCACCCGGATCGTCGTCGGGCGGCCAATCACCAGGTCAGCCGACGTGCAGGCGGCGGCAAGGGCGGTGCGCGACCAGGCGGTCGCGGCGGCCGCCGGCCGATGAACCGCCGCGACCGCGGTTGGCGGCGCCCAAGGCCGGGCAGGAGGAGGCTGAACAGGGCCTGGACGAACGCGCGAAGCCGCCCAAAGCCTCGGATCGTTGGGCCCGATTTGACGGTTTGTTGACAGAGGAGGGTTCTGACCAGCGCCGATAGATTGTGGCCGCCGCCAAGGTATGCATAGAATCCGCCAGTCTTCGATCCAGTACGACGTCACGAGGAGGCACGAATGCCCTTGCCAACCCTGACGCCTGAGCAGCGCCAGCAGGCCTTGGAGAAGGCAGCCGAGGCCCGCCGGAAGCGGGCAGAGCTCAAGGCGCAGCTCAAGAGCGGCAACACGAGCCTGGCCAGCGTCTTGGGCAAGGACGACGACGAGACCGTCGGCAAGATGAAGGTCTCGAGCGTGCTCGAGAGCATGCCCGGCGTCGGGAAGGTGCGCGCCCGCAAGATCATGGAGAAGCTCGACATCTCCGCGTCCCGCCGGGTCCGCGGCCTCGGCTCCAAGCAGAAGGACGCCCTGCTGGCCGAGTTCGGCGGCAAGAAGTAGCAAGCACCTTGCGTTGACCAATGGTGGGGGGTACCAGGAATCCGGTGATACGGGTCGGCGCGGTCGCCTGATCGTGCTCGCCGGCCCGTCGGGGGTCGGCAAGGGCGCCATCGTGGCCAGGCTGCTGGCGGCCGTTCCCGATCTGGAGCTGTCGATCTCGGCCACCACCCGGGGGCCGCGGCCCCGGGAGGACGAGGGCCGCCACTACTACTTCGTCGACCGCGAGCAGTTCGACGAGATGATCGAGACCGGCGGGTTCCTGGAGTGGGCCGACATCTTCGGCGAGCGCTACGGCACGCCCAAGGAGCCGGTCGCCCGCGCCCTGGCCGAGGGCCGCGACGTGCTGGTCGAGATCGACGTCCAGGGCGCCCGCCAGATCCGGGATGCGATGCCGGACGCGGTGTTGATCTTCCTGGACCCGCCCTCGCTCGGGGAGCTCGCACGGCGGC
>DATHIG010000620.1:0-2171 GCA_035490035.1 Actinomycetes bacterium | reverse complement strand
GGCTCCACTCCCTGGTAGTCGGCCCGCAGCTCGGCCCCCAGCTCGGCCACCCGCGCCTGCACGGCCTCCCGATCCACCAGCAGCCGCACCGCCCCCCATTCCTCACCCGCTGCGGCCGGACCGGCCGCTGGTCCACCCGGGGCGGTGGAGGTCGCCGGCTCGGAGGTCGCCGGCGCAGCCGCCGGACCACCTGGCGGACCGGTCGGGGCACCTTTGGCGCTGGACGGGGCGGTGGACGGCGCCGGCTCGGAGGTCGCCGGCGCGGCGGCCGTTCCACCTGGTGGACCGGCTGGGGCGCCGTTGGCGCTGGACGGGGCGGGCGTCGGGCCGGGCTGCGGTGCTGGGGTCGGACGCGGGCTGGGTTCGTCGATGGGGGTCACGATGGGTCGCGGCGCAGGAACGGGTCGATGGCGGGAGCCGGGGCGCCGGGCGGGACCGGCCAGACCCGGACGACCGCGCCCGCGGTCAGGGTCGCGCCTGGCGGGACCCCGGACCCGCCGGCCGTCCCGGGGGAGCCTCCGCTGGCGCTCGGGGCAGTCCCAGGCGAGGTGGACGAGGAGGGTAGGACCAGGGTGGAGTTTGGCGGGGGGCCGGCGGTGGGGAGGCGGGCCAGTGGGACCCGGACCAGGCGGCGCTGCCCGCTCAGGAACCATGCGGAGGTGGGGGCGCCCGAGCCGGTCGGAGCCGTGCCGACCGAGAGGCGGAGCCGGTCGAGCTGGTCCAGCCGGACCAGGGCGTCGGTGTCGGCGTCGACCTGGAGCGCGGCCGGCCGGCCAGCCGCGGCCGACACCGGCTGCCCCCGCCCGGCCAGGCGGACACGGACGAACTTGGAGAAGCCGTGCTCGAACAGGGCCTGCACGTCGGCGAAGGCGTTGGGTGATCCGAGCGCGACCGCGACCAGCCGGCGGCCCCCGCGGCTGGCCGAGGCGACCAGGCAGCGACCGGCCCGGTTGGTGAAGCCGGTCTTCCCCCCGACCGTCCAGCGGTAGGAGCCGAGCAGCTGGTTCGAGGTGACAAATCGACGAAGCGATAAAGGTCCGCCGGGCAGCCGCGCTGCCTTGGTGGCGACCAGGGCACGGAAGTCGGCCCGGCCCATGGCCGCCTCCCAGAGGCGGGCCAGGTCCCGGGCGCTGGTCTGGTGGCCGGGACGGTCGAGCCCGTAGGGCGTCACGTAGTGGGTCGCGGCCAGCCGGAGCGCGGCCGCCTTGCGGTTCATGCGCCGGACGAAGGCCGCCTCGCTGCCGTCGACCGCCTCGGCCACCGCCACAGCGGCGTCGTTGGCGCTCTTCACCATGAGGCCAAGGAGGAGCTGGCGAACGGTCAGGCGCTCGCCCCGCCGGAGCCTGAGCGACTCCTCGCCGACCCGGGGTGGTCCGGCGCCAATGGTGACCATCCGCCGTTCGTCGAGCCGCTCGAGGGCGAGCAGGGCGGTCATGACCTTGGTGGTGGAGGCCATTGCCCGGGGCAGGCCGGCATGCCGCTCGAACAGCACCTGCCCGGTCGCCTCATCGGCCAGGATCGCCGCCCTCGCCAGCACCCGGGGCGCAGCCACCGCTCCCCCCGGAGCCGCCGGCGGCACGGGCTGGAGCTGCCCAGCCTCGCCGAGGACCGACCCCCCGCCAGGCGGCCCACCCGGTTGCCACTGACGACCAGCCGCCAGCACCCTCGACCCGACCGGCAGGGCCCCCACCGACCCCGACCCGCCTGGCAGCGCCCCCACCGACCGGGCACCGGCGCCGCTCGCCGACGCACCGGCGGAGGCAGCGGGAGCCAGGGTCGCCGCCAGCACCGCTGCCACGACCAGTAGCACCCGATGCGATCTCAGCGCCCATGCGGCGTCCACCGGCACCCGGGCCGCACCCGGCACCCATGCGGCGTCGACCAGCACCCGGGGCGATCCCCGCGGCTTGCCGGTTTGGCGATTTGTTGACATGTTGCTACGTCGACAAGGCGACTAATCCCTGGTCATCGGTGGGTCTCGCGCGTCTCGACCAGGCCGTGCACGGCCGATCGCAGGGCCAGGTCGCGCATGCGGCTGCCGAGCTGGGCCCGCGCCTCGATGGTGTCGCGGGCCCTTGCCCGGGCCTCGGGGTTGCGCTGGCGGATCAGCGGGGCCACCACCTGCTCGAACAAGGCCGCCTCGCGCTCCGCGAATTGCCGGTACATGCGCA
>DATHIG010000619.1:0-3740 GCA_035490035.1 Actinomycetes bacterium | reverse complement strand
GCTCGCCGGCTGCCTGGCCCTGTACGCCCGCCGCCAGGTCGGTGACTGAACCGGAGGAGGCAGATGGTGCGGGTCGCGGTGGTCGGAGTGCCGTTCAACTCCTCAGGGCGCGGCGACGGGGTGGCACGCGCGCCGGCCGCGCTGCGCCGGGCCGGCCTGCTCACCGGCCTGGCCGAGCGGGTCGATGCCACCGACACCGGCGATGTCCGGTTCGACCCGCCGGCGCCGGAGCGCAGCCCCAGCTCCGGGCTGCTGGCCGAGCGGGCGCTGGTCTCGATGGTGGCTGGCACCCGGCGGGCGGTGGTCGCCGTCCACGATGTGGGCGGGTTCCCGCTGCTCCTCGGCGGCGACTGCCCGGTCCTGCTGGGTGGGCTGGCAGCCACCCGCGACCGCCACGGCGGCGTCGGCCTGCTGATGATCGACGGCCACGAGGACGCCTACCCGCCGCGGCGGTCCCCGACCGGCGAGGCCGCCGACTCCGAGCTGCTGCTGGCCCTCGGTCTGGCCGACGGCCTGCCCGACGGGCTGGCCGCGCTCACCCCGCTGCTCGCCCCCGGCCAGGTGGCGCTCCTCGGACCGCGGGACGAGGCCGCCATCGCCCGCGAAGGAGTCGCCTCCCTGCGGGGCATGGTCCCGCTCTGGTCCGACGTCGAGCTGGTCGTCCGCGGCCCGGCCGAGGTCGCCGCCCAGGCGGCCCACGACCTGGCCGCCACCGCGCCGGCCTGGTGGCTGCATGTCGACCTGGACGTGCTGGCCACCGCCGACCTCGGTGCGGTCGACTACCGGCAGCCGGGCGGCCTCTCCTGGCGGCAGCTGCGCGAGATGACCGAGGCCGCGCTGGCGGTTCCCGGGTGCGCCGGCTGGACGGTCGCGATCTACAACCCCGACCTCGACCCCGACGGCGGCCAGGCCGCCCGCATCGTTGACTACCTGGTCGGCGCCGCCACGCACCTTGCCGATCCGCCCCCCCTCCTAGGAGCATGAGCCGGGCCGGTCCCCGACCCACCCTGAGGAGGCTGCCGTGGCGGACGAGCTGCTCGCCTACCGTGACCGCTTCCCGACCTTGGGTCGCGGCCCCTACTTCGCCGCCCACACCCTGGGGCCGATGCCGGACACCGTGCCGGAGGCGCTGGCCGGGTTCGCGCGGGAGTGGGCCGAGCAGGGGGTGGTGGCCTGGAGCGGGTGGCTGGAGCAGGTCAGGGCGACCGCGGCCATCCTCGAGGGCCTGTTCAACGCCCCCGCCGGCTCGGTCGCCCTTGGGCCCAACGTCTCGGTCCTGGCCGGGCAGGTGCTGTCCTGCTTCGACTGGTCGGGGCGGCGCAGCCGGCTGGTCACCACCGACCTGGAGTTCTCCACCTGCGACTACCTGTACCGGGCCCAGGAGGCGGTCGGGGCCAAGGTCGAGGTGGTCCCGTCCCGCGACCTGACCGTCGACCTCGACCGGCTCCTGGAGGCGATCGACCAGCAGACCGCGCTGGTGGCCGTCACCCACGTCGCCTTCCGCTCGTCGGCCCTGCTGGACGCGGCCGCCGTCGCCGCCCGCGCCCACCAGGTCGGCGCGCTGGTGCTGCTGGACACCTACCAGTCGGCCGGGACCGTCCCGATCGACGTCGGCGACCTCGAGGTCGACCTGATGGTCGGCGGCTCGGTCAAGTGGCTGCTCGGCGGGCCAGGCACCGGCTACCTGTACGCCAGGCCGGAGGTGGCCGCCGGGCTGGCCCCGCGGATGCTCGGCTGGTTCGGCCACCAGGCGCCGTTCAGCTTCCAGCCGAGCCCGATCGCCTACGCCAGCGGCGCCGGCCGGTTCGTCACCGGCACCCCCAACGTCGCGGCCCACGCGATGGCCGCCGAGGGCTACCGGATCGTCGCCGAGGCCGGCGTCGACGCCATCAGGGCCAAGTCGCAACGACAGGTCGCCCGCATGCTCGACGGCTTCCTGGCGCAGGGGGCGGTGGTCCGCGGCCCCACCGACCCGGCCCACCGCGGCGGCAGCGTCGTGGTCGACTTCAGCGGAGCCGAGCAGGCCACCGCCGAGCTGATCGCCCGCGGCTACACCTGCGACTACCGCCCCGGCGCCGGCCTGCGCCTTGGCCCCCATCTCTACACCACCGACGACGAGTGCGACGCCGCCGTCGCCGAGGTCGCCGCCATCCGCCGTGGGTCCGGCGCATGACGGGTCCCGACATCGGGCCCTCCGCAGGGTCAGGGCCCCGGCGACCAGCAGCACCTCCAGCGCGACCGCGGCCAGCCACCGCCGGACCGGTTCATCGTGGATGGACCACCAGGGCGCTGCCGCCGCCGCGGCGGACCGGTTCGGCGGCCGCCTGGAGCAGGCCGTGGCGGCCGAAGGCGATGCCGGCGGCGGCGCCGATCTCCGGCGGCAGCGGCGCCGTTGCCGGGACGACCCGGAACAGCTCGCCGAGGGCCTGCAGCTGGGCCGCCTCCGGGGTGGCCAGGAAGGCCGGCTCGGCGTCGCCGGGGTCGCTGTTGCGCTGGGACACCCGGGGGGCGGCGATCGCCTCGGGCAGGCTGGCCCCCCGGTCCAGATGCTCGACCAGGATCTGGAGCACGGTGGTGATGATGGTGGCGCCGCCCGGCGAGCCGATGGCCAGCACCGGCCGGCCGTCGCGGAACACGATCGTCGGGCTCATCGAGGAGCGGGGCCGCTTGCCCGGGGCGGGCAGGTTGGGGTCGGGCACGCCCGCGAACAGCGGCGCCGGGTTGAAGTCGGTCAGCTCGTTGTTGAGCAGGAACCCGTAGCCGGGGACGACGATGCCGCTGCCGCCGGTCTGCTCGATGGTCAGGGTGTAGCTGACCACGTTGCCCCAGCGATCGGCGACCGACAGGTGGGTGGTGGCCGGCTGCTCGGTGGGGCTGGCCACGGCCACCCCACCGGCCGGGCAGCCGGGCCCGAACGGCGGGAACGGGTCGCCGGGCGGCACCGGGCTGACGTTGGCGGTGTCGCCGATCAGGCAGCGGCGCTCGTCGGCGAAGCCCTGGCTGAGCAGCCCTGGCAGCGGGACGTCGACGTGGTCGGGGTCGCCGACCCAGCGGTTGCGGTCGGCGAAGGCCAGCCGGGTCGCCTCCAGGTAATGGAACAGGGCCTGGGTGCGGGACTCGGCGCCCAGGTCGTAGCCCTCCAGGATGTTGAGGGCCTCGCCGACGGTGGAGCCGCCGCTGGACGGCGGGCCCATGCCGACCACCCGGTAGCCGCGGTAGCCGACCCGGGTCGGGGCCCGCTCGAGGGCCCGGTAGGCGGCCAGGTCGTCCTCGGTCATCAGGCCGGGCCGGACGTTGAGGGTCGAGGCGGGGTCGACCGGCGGGTCCTGGACGGTGTCGGCGATCGCCTGGGCGATCCGGCCCCGGTAGAACGGGTGGGTGCCGTGGCGGGCCAGCAGCCGGTAGGTGTGGGCCAGGTCGGGGTTGCGCAGCACCGACCCGACCGCCGGCGGCGCCCCGCCGGGCAGGAACAGCTCGGCGGTGGCGGGGAAGGCGGCGAAGCGGGCGGCGTTGCTGGCCGTCTGGTCGTGGAAGGTCTGGTCGACCACGAAGCCGCGTTCGGCGACCCGGATGGCCGGCCCGAGGAGCTTGCCGAGGGGGCGGGTGCCGTAGTTCCGCAGCGCCCGCTGCCAGGTGGCGACCGTGCCCGGCACCCCGACCCCGAGGCCGCTGGTGACCCGCTCGGCGAACGGGATCGGCGCCCCCGTGGCCGGGTCGACGATGAAGCTGTCCTCCTCGAA
>DATHIG010000618.1:0-3791 GCA_035490035.1 Actinomycetes bacterium | reverse complement strand
CGCTCGGTCGGCCTCTAGCTGGGAGGGAAGCGTGTTCGACAAGGAGTTCTTCGCCACCTCCCTGCCGGCGGCCATCGGCCACTACACGGCCGCTGCGCCGCCGCCGAGTCCCCAGGTGCGCCTGCTCACCGCCGACGGCACCGAGTACGTCGTCCGCCGGGTGCTGGCCGCCGCCGCCACCTGGGTCAGCCTCGAGGTGATCGAGGACGAGGACGAGCCCGACCGGGCCTCCCTGTTGTTCGTCCCCTACGAGCACGTCCGCCGGGTGGTGTTCCGCCCCGCCGCCGACCGCCCCGAGCAGCTCGGCTTCCGCGACCACGTCCCGGGCGAGCTCGACGACGCTTCGCCACCACCCTCGGCCCCGCCACCGGCCGCGGCCGAGCCGGCCTCCACTCCGACGACCTCGGGCCAGCCCCCCGAGGTCGCCACCACCCCCCGCCCACTCCCCGGGACGTAGGGATCTCGATGAAGCCGGCTCGTTCGAGCGCGCGCTTGAGCCGAACTCCGGAGACCTCAGAGAGGCCTCGGGTCGCGCGGGGATGCGGACGTTGATCGGGCGAACAATGGGTGGGGCGGGAGCCGGCTCGTCCTCGAAGTAGAGCTCGAGCGCCTCGGTGAGGTTGGCGAGCTGGACAGGCTCTCCGACGCGTGAACGGCGAGGGGGTAACCAAGAACCAGTCTGGGGCGACTATCGGGTGATGGACGACGCGGCGCTGGTGCGGATGGCCCGGGAGGGGGACAAGCGGGCGTTTGCGGTGCTGCTGGCCAGGCACCGGCCGATGCTGGTGGCCATGTGCCGGCGGGTGCTGGGGGACGAGGGCTTGGCCGAGGATGCCGCCCAGGAGGCGGCGCTGCAGGCCCTGCTCGGGCTGGACCGGCTGGAGCGGCCGGAGCGGTTCGGGGCCTGGCTGGGCGGCATCGGGCTGAACGTCTGCCGGCGCTGGCGGCGCGACCAGCTGCGCGAGCACTGGTCGCTGGCCGCGCTGACCGGGGGGCGGGCCGCTCCCGACCCGGTCTCGGCCGAGCCGGCCGAGCTGGCCGAGGCGGCCGAGGCGGCCCGGCGGGTGCGGGGGGCGGTCGGCCGGCTGCCGGCCGGGCAGCGGGCCGCGGTCGTCCTGTTCTACCTGGTGGGGATGGCCCAGCGGGAGGTCGCGGCCGTGCTCGGCATCGGCGTGGGGGCGGTCAAGACCCGACTGCACAAGGGCCGGGCCACCCTCCGCGACGAGCTGGCGGCATGGTGGAAGGAGGATGACATGACGGCATCCACGACCGGGCCGGTCCAGATGCGGGTGACCGAGGTCCGACGGCAGGCCGGGGAGGGCGAGCGCCCGGAGAAGGTCGCCATCCTGCTCCAGGAGGAGGCGGGGGGGCGGCGGCTGTGCATCTGGGTCGGCTCGTTCGAGGCCACCCAGATCTCGTTCGCACTGCAGGGCACCGAGCTGCCCCGGCCGATGGCCTACCAGTTCATGACCGCGCTGCTGGAGGCGACCGGTGGCCGGCTGGCCGAGGCGAGGGTCACCCGGCTGGACGACGGCACCTTCTATGCGGTGGCGGTCGTCGATGGGCCGGCCGGCCGCCACGAGGTCGACGCCCGGCCGAGCGACGCCCTCAACCTGGCCCTGCTGGCCGGCGCGCCGATCCGGGTCGACCCCGATGTGCTGGCCGAGGCGTCCGGAACCGACCGGGGGGCCGAGTGGCTGGCCGAGGCGGCCGCCTACCCGCAGGACACGGCGGCGATCGTGGCCGAGTTCCAGGCCCAGATAGAGCGGGCGCGCGCCGAGTACCTGCGTCGCCGCTGAGCGCGCCGGCCCCGGTCAGCCAGCCGGGGCCTCCTCGGGGGTCGGGACCCGGGTCGGGTGCAGGCCGGCCCTGGCCGCCTCCTCGGCGAACCAGACGGCGTCGCGGACCGCGCAGCCGCCCGGGTCGTTGTTGAAGTAGACATAGGCGTCGGCGTCGGGGCCGACCAGGTCGGCCAGCCGGCCCGCCCAGGCGGCCAGATCGTGGCGGTGGTAGCAGGGCCGCGGGTCGGCCGTGCCCTCGTGCAGGCGCAGGTAGGTCCAGCCGGCGGTGCGCCAGACAGGGGTGTGGCGGTGTGGGCTGTCGGCCAGGCACAGGGCGGCGCCGCGCTCGGTGAGCAGGTCGCGGACCTCGCCGGTCCACCAGCTGTCGTGGCGCGGCTCGACCGCGACCCGGACGCCGGCCGGGAACGCCCGCAGGGTGCGGTCGAGGGCCGCCGGCTCGGCCTGGAGGGTCGGCGGCAGCTGCAGCAGGATCGGGCCGAGCTTGCCGCCGAGATGGCGGGCGTGCTCCATGAGGCGGCCGACCGGCTCCTCGGGGTCGCGCAGGCGACGGATGTGGGTCAGGTAGCGGCTGGCCTTGACCGCCATCACGAAGTCTGGCGGGGTCCGCTCCGCCCAGGCGGCGAAGGTCCGCGGCTCGGGCAGCCGGTAGAAGGCGTTGTTGGACTCGACGGTGGCGAACCGGGCGGCGTAATGCTCCAGCCAGCGGGCCTGGGCCAGCGGCTGCGGATACAGGCGGCCCCGCCAGTCCCGGTACTGCCAGCCAGAGGTCCCGACCAGCAGCGCCACCGGCGGCTCACCTCCGTTCGCGCTCCCTCGTACACGACTCCCTATATATGACAGGGCCCGGGTCGGGATGGCTGTCGTCGGACCGGTCAGGAAGCCGACCGTCCACCCCTGGCGGTGCCCGGCGACCGGTTGCAGGAGATTGCGGGGGTCGTTCTACTCCAGGCCGTAGCGGTCGCGCATGGCCTGGTCGGAGGGGTCGATCTCGCGCTGGCCGGCGTCGCGGAGGCGCCGGTTGATCTGGTCCAGGTTCTTGCGGACCAGCTCCTTCTCGGCCTCGGTGATGCGGCCGCGGTGGGGCTCGCCGGCGTGCTCGAGGGTGGCGTAGTTGACCTTGCCGCGGCCCGACCGCCCGGCGGGGGCCGGCCCGCCGCCGCCCGAGCGGGGGCGGCTGCGGTGCTTGGTGATGAGCGCGTCCTGGACGGCCGACTCCATCACGCCCGGCCCGGCCAGCAGGTTGAAGTCGTCGAGGCTGACCACCATGCGCTCGCCTTTGCGGGCGCCGGGGGGGAGCCACTCGACGGTCACGAAGCGGCTGGCGCTGCGGAGCGACTCGACCTCGTCCGGGAGCACCTCCAGGGTTACCGGCAGGTCGGCGTACTCGGGATGCTCGTGAACCACGAGCCGTCCAAGGGACTGCTCGTCAGCCTCTTTGCCGGAAATGTCCGACACATGGACGACCTTGACTGCCATCAGGGCGGATTCCTCCTCAAAGCCAAAAGGGTTGCCGAAGCGCCATGACGGTAATGCAAAAGGTCGGGGCAGGCAAACACCCGGCGCCGATAGGATGCCGGCCTGTGGATGCCGATTCCCCACCGCTCCGCGCCAGACGGCGCTCCCGCTGGGCAACGGTCGCGGTCCTGGCCGTCGTCGCCGGGTTTTTCGTGGCCACGCTGGCCGCGCGCTGGAACGACGTCATTTCCTTGAAATGGCGGCTCCGACCCGGTGTTTTCGCGCTCGCCTGCGTGCTGCTGGCGCTCTCCTATGTCCTGGTCGCCTGCCTTTGGGGGCTGGCCCTACGCCGGGCCGCCGGCACCCCGCTGGCCGCTGGCGCCCGCGTCTGGTTCCTCTCCAACCTGGCCAGGTACGTCCCCGGCAACATCTGGAGCTACGTCGGGGCGGTCGAGCTGGCCAGGCGGGAGGGGGTGGCGCGGCGCACGACCCTGGCCGTGATGGCCCTCACCCAGGTCCTCTCGGTCGGGGTGG
>DATHIG010000617.1:0-9932 GCA_035490035.1 Actinomycetes bacterium | reverse complement strand
GCCTATGTGACGCAACGTGCTGAACCAGGCGGATCGCGGCGACAACCGGCCACGGTCATCCTCGGGGATCTACGACCCGCATGAACATCGCCAGCAGCACGCCCAGGCGGCGCTGGGCACGCCGACCCCGACGCCGCGACGGTTGCGGGCACGTAACGGGCACACACGCCCGCCCACAGCCGGACCTGACCGGATGCCGTCGGACACACAACACGGCCTCTGTCCCTCATTCTGGCAGGTCAGCGGCCGTGTTGTGCTGGTGGTGGATGGTAGCCCCGACCGGATTCGAACCGGCGCTACCGCCTTGAGAGGGCGGCGTCCTAGGCCGCTAGACGACGGGGCCGTGCGGCAGACCGGGTGAGGGTACCGTCCCGTCTGAGCGGCCAGCAACCTGGTCCTTCGCGGCGCTGGGGTGCCAGGACTCGAACCTAGACTAACGGGGCCAGAACCCGTCGGGCTGCCAATTACCCCACACCCCAGGGATGGTCGTGGGCCGGTAGCCCACGGGCTCGGGCATCTTAGCGGCCGGCGGTCGCATCGCTCAACCGGGCAGGCCGGCGGCCCGCTCCACGCGGGCCAGGGATCGGGCCCTGCCGAGCAGCTCCATTGACTCGAACAGGGGCGGGCTGACCAGGCGGCCGGTGACGGCCAGGCGGACCGGTTGGAAGGCGGTCCTCGGCTTCAGGCCGCGCTCCTCCTGGAGGCCGCGCAGGGTCGCCTCGATGGCCGCGGCCGTCCACGGCTCGACCTCCTCCAGGCGCTTGGCCGCCTCGCCGAGGAAGGCGCGCCCCTCCTCGGTCAGGACCTTGGCCGCGGCGGCCTGGTCGAGCTCCAGCTCGTCGTCGAGCAGGAACCCGACCATGCCCGGGACCTCGGCCAGGCGGGTGACCCGTTCCTGGACCAGCGGCGCCGCCTGGGCCAGCAGCCCGGGGTCGGCGTCGGGGAACCCGGCGGCGTGCACGAACGGGAGGGCCCGGGCGGCGAAGTCGGCCGGTTGCAGCTGGCGCAGGTAGTGGCCGTTCAGGGCGTCGAGCTTCTTGGTGTCGAAGGCGGCCGGGTTGCGGGAGACCCGCTCCAGCGAGAACAGCCGCTCCAGGTCGCCGAGCGTGAACAGCTCGGTGTGGTCGTCCAGCGACCAGCCGAGCAGGGCCAGGTAGTTCACCATCGCCTCGGGCAGGTAGCCGTCGGTCTGGAACTGCTGTACCGAGACCCGGTCGCGGCGCTTGGAGAGCTTGCGCCGGTCGGCGCCGACGATCAGGGGCAGGTGGGCGAACGCGGGCGGGGTCGGCCGGCCGAGGGCGCGGAACACGTGCACGTGCAGCGGCGTGGACGGGAACAGGTCCTCGCCCCTGATCACGTGGGTGATGCCCATGTCGACGTCGTCGAAGACGGCCGAGAAGTGGTAGGTGGGGACGCCGTTGGCCCGCAGGATGACGAAGTCGGCGAGGGTGGCGTTGTCGAACCTGACCGTGCCCCGGATCAGGTCCTCGACCACCGTCTCGCCCTCGTCGGGGAGCCGGAACCGGACCGCCGGCTTGCGCCCCTCTGCCTCGTAGGCGCGCACCTGCTCGACGGTGAGCGCACGGCAGTGGCCGTCGTAGCCGGGCGGCAGGCCGCGCGCCTCGGCGGCCCGGCGGCGCTGCTCCAGCTCGGCGGGCGTGCAGTAGCAGGGGTAGGCGTCGCCGTGGGCGACCAGGGCGTTGGTGGCGGCGTGGTAGCGGTCCAGGCGCTGGGTCTGCACGTAGGGCTCGTGGGGGCCGCCCTTGAGGTAGCCCTCGTCCCAGTCGAGGCCGAGCCAGCGCAGGCCGTCGACGATCGCCTGGGCGCTGTCGGCCACGTTGCGCTCGGTGTCGGTGTCCTCCATGCGCAGCACGAACTGACCGCCGTGCCGGCGGGCGAAGAGGTAGGAGTAAAGGGCGGTCCTCGCAGTGCCGACATGCAGGAAGCCGGTTGGCGATGGTGCAAACCGGGTCCGAACGGTCTCGCTCATGCGCCGAATGCTACGCGAGTTCGTTTGGAGGCGGTGCTTCGCGGTAAGGTAGGAGCCCCCCAGCTCCACCGCTCCGTCCTTGGCACCGCCGTACCCCCAACGGTGAGGAGGCCTGTGTGTCCGCATCCGAGGATGCCTCAAAATCCCTGCGCGTCGCAGTGGTCGCGCCACCATGGTTCCCGATCCCGCCTGATGGCTACGGCGGCATCGAGGCCATGGTGCACTGGCTGGTCGAGGGCCTGGTCGCCCGCGGCCACCAGGTCACGCTGATCGGCGCAGGCGACTGCCGTACCAGCGCCGCAACGTTCCTCCAGACCTACGAGGAGCCGCCGGTGGCCCGCATGGGCACGCCGTTCCCCGAGGTCGTGCACGCCCTGCAGGCCGACGAGCACCTCCAGGAGCTGGACGTCGACGTGGTCCACGACCACTCGATGGCCGGCCCGCTGACCGCTCGGGCGCGCCGCACCCCGACGGTGCTGACCGCCCACGGCCCGGTCGAGGGCGAGCTGGGCGAATGCTACCGGCTGCTCAGCCGCCACCATCCGATGGTCGCCATCTCCGAGTCGCAGCGGGCCAAGGGCCCGCACCTTCCCTGGGCGGCCACCGTCTACAACGCCATCCCGGTCGACCAGTACCCGCTGGAGACCGAGAAGGACGACTTCGTGCTCTTCCTCGGCCGGATCAGTCCCGAGAAGGGCCCGGACCTGGCCATCAGGGCGGCCCGCAAGGCCGGGCGGCGGATCGTCGTCGCCGCCAAATGCAACGAGCCGGCCGAGCACGCCTACTTCGAGCAGCGCGTGCGCCCCCTGCTCGGCCCCGACGCCGACTGGTTCGGGCACGCCACCACCGAGGAGAAGAAGAAGCTGCTGGCCAGGGCCAGCGCGCTGGTCTTCCCGATCCAGTGGGACGAGCCGTTCGGGATCGTGATGGTCGAGGCCATGGCCTGCGGCACGCCGGTGGTCGCGCTGCGCGCCGGCTCGGTGCCCGAGGTGGTGGTCGACGGGCTCACCGGCTACATCTGCGATCGGCCGGCCGAGCTGCCCGCCGCCATCGAGCGGGTCGACGCGCTGGACCCCAAGGCCTGCCGCCAGCACGTCTTCGACTGCTTCGACGTGCCCGACATGGTCGACGGCTACGAGACCGTCTACCGCCGGGCCATCGCCAAGGCGGGCTGAGGCCCCGAGGAGCAGACCAACGGACCGGGGGGCGCCCAGACCGGCCCCCGGGTCCTGGAGATCCCCTCCGGGCTAGGGCTGAGCCCCCCGGACCCCCGGGACTGGCTCGGCGACGACCTCGTTGGCGAGCACGCCGATGCCCTCGATCTCGACCTCGACCCGGTCGCCGACCTCCAGGGGACCGACGCCGGCCGGGGTGCCGGTCAGCAGCACGTCGCCGGGCAGCAGGGTCATCACCCGGGAGACGAAGGCCAGCAGGTCGGCGACGCCATGCTCCAGCTGGGAGGTGCGGGCCTGCTGCCGCGGCTCGCCGTTGACCAGGGTGTGGACGGCCAGGTCGCTGGAGTCCAGGTCGGTCTCGATCCAGGCGCCGAGCGGGCAGAAGGTGTCGAAGCCCTTGCCCCTGGTCCACTGAACGTCCGACCGCTGGAGGTCGCGGGCGGTGACGTCGTTGGCGCAGGTGAACCCGAGCACGGCCTGGATCGCCTCGGCCGAGCCCAGCCGGCGGACCAGCTTGCCGACGATCACGGCCAGCTCCCCCTCGTAGTCGACCCGGCCGACCCCTTCCGGGCGGACGATGGCGTCGTCGGGCCCGATCACCGAGGTCGACGGCTTGAGGAAGATCACCGGGTCGGTCGGGACCTCGTGGCCCATCTCGCGGGCGTGCTCGGCGTAGTTGCGGCCCACCGCCACCACCTTGCTCGGCAGCACCGGGGCCAGCAGGCGCACCTCCCCGGTCGGGAACCGCTGGCCGGTGTACTCGAAGGCGGCGAACGGATGGGGGCTGATCTCGGCGACGGTCTCCCCCTCGAGGATGCCGAAGCCGACGTCGCCCTTGCGGCTGTAGCGGACGATGCGCATTGGGGGGCTCCTAGGGGGGGTCCGGGGGGCTCAAGCCTAGTCCCCCGGTCGATCGGGGGGTCAGGCGCGCAGCAGCAGCGCCTCGAGGGTGAGGCCGGTCCCGAAGGCGAGCGCGACCACCCACTGGCCCGGCTCGACCTCGCCGTTGCCGAGCAGCAGCTCGAGGATGAACAGCACCGTGGCCGACGAGCGGTTGCCGCCGTCGGCCAGCACCTCACGGGAGCGGGCGACCTGGGCGTCGCTGAGGTCGAGCCGCCGCTGCACCCGGTCGACGATCTCGGGCCCGCCCGGGTGCACGGCCCAGTGGGCGACGTCGGCGGGGATCAGGCCGTTGGGGCCGAGCAGGTCGTCGACCAGCCTGCCGACCCCGCGCTCGACCAGGGCCGGGACCCGGGGCGAGAGCGACATGTGGAAGCCGTCGTCCTCGATCAGCCAGCCCATCCGCTCCTCGCTGTTGGGCACGGTCACGCTGGCGGAGCCGATGATGGCCGGACCGGCGCCGCCGGGGCCGACCACCGCGGCGGCCGCCCCGTCGCCGAACAGGGCCTGGTAGACCGCGTCCTCGCGGCTGGAGGCCGGTTGCACGTGCAGGGTGCAGAGCTCGACGCAGGCGACCAGGGCGCGCCGCCCTGAGGCGGTCGCCAGCGCCGCCGCCGTGCGCAGCGCCGGCAGCGCCGCGTAGCAGCCCATGTGCCCGATGGCCAGGCGCTGGACCCGATCGCCGAGGCCGAGGTCGTCGGCCAGGTGGACGTCGAGGCCGGGGCCGCTGTAGCCGGTGCAGGACACGGCCAGCAGGTCGCCGACCTCGGCGGCGGCGCCCGGCCCGGCCCGCTCCAGGGCCCGCCTGGCCGCCTCGGCCCCGAGCCGGCGGGCGGCCGCGGCGAACACCCGCATCCGGTCGGCGGTGCTGCGGGGTCGGGCGTAGTAGGTCGGGTCGACCACCGAGGCCCGGCGCTCCACCCCGGAGGCGGCGAACACCTCGGCCCAGTCCGGGTCCCACCCGGGCTGTCGGGCGAAGAAGCCCTCGACGATCTCCGCCTGCTTGAAGACATAGTCCGGCATGGCGGTGCCGAGGGCCTGGACACGTGCGGTCATGCGGAGCCCTTTCTCATCCGGGGGCTGTCGCCCTCGGCTACCTGACCGACCGAGGCACCCCGTCGGGATTCCCCGAACCCCTCCGGAGCCCCCTGAGACCCCTGCTTTCTGTAATGCCCGAGGTAGGAGGCGCGACGCCCGCTGCCGGCGGCGAACTGGGGGATGTCGAGGCGGCGGGTGAGCAGCCCGCGGGCGACGTCGAGGGGACCGATGCGGGGGGCGAGGCCGACGAGCTCGACCGGCCGCAGGCCCACCCCTGCGAGCAGGCTGTCCAGCTCGGCCGGCCGGATGAACAGCCGCCAGTCATGGGTGCCCCTCGGCACGATGCGCAGCACCCGCTCCAGCCCGAACACCGCCGTGAACCACGACCAGGGGGTGCGGTTGATGGTGTCGAAGGCGAAGCTGCCTCCGGGGGCGAGCACCCTGGCCAGCTCGGCGACCGCGGCCGGCAGGTCGGGCAGGTGCTCGAGGACGTCGGCGGCGACCACGGCGTCGAAGGCGCCGTCGGCGAACGGCAGCCGTTCCAGCCGTCCCTGGGCCGGGCCGAAGCGGTCGCCGGCGGCCCTGCGGGCCACCCCGAGGCTGCCGCGCGAACGGTCGACCCCGACCACCCGGGCGCCGGCGGAGGCCAGCTCGCGGGCGACCAGGCCGCCGCCGCAGCCGGCGTCCAGCACCAGCCGGCCCCGGAGGTCGCCGAGTGCCTTCAGGTAGAAGTCGACCCGGGGCCGGTTGATGGCGTGCAGGATCGCGGCCGGGCCGGCCGGGTCCCACCACAGCTCGTCCATGCCCTCGTAGTACTCGTTGTCGATCGAGCAGCGGGCCGGCGGCACCGGCCGGGTCCGGTCGATGGTCAGCGACCCGACCCACCGGTGCACCCCTCGGGAAGATCTCCCCGACCGGCCGGGGGGCCCGGCGGAGGTCCCCCGGACCCCCACGGCCGGGCCCTTCAGGGCCCTCACGCCGGCCCACCCGGGGCCGTCCCAGACCCGAGCTCCACCCGGCCAAGCCACTGGAGGGTGGCGTCGTGGGAGGGGGGCAGCAGCAGGCCGGCGTGGGCGTCGCGCAACAGCCGCTCCAGCGGCCCGGTGCGCAGGTAGCCGCTGCCGCCCGCGGTCCGCAGGGCCAGGGTGCAGACCTCCAGGGCGGTCTGGCAGGTGAACAGCTTGGCCGCGGCCATGCGGCCGTAGTGGGCCACCGGGTCCGGGTCCGGCGGGCGGGCGACCGCGGCCAGCAGGGTCGCCCTGGCGGCGTCCAGGCGCATGCGCATCTCCCCCACCGCCTGCTGCACGCCAGGCAGCTCGGCCAGGACCTGGCCGAGGCCCTGGTTGCGGCGCCTTGGCAGGCCGTCGACCACGTGGCCGAAGGCGGCCTCGGCGGCGCCCAGGAAGATGCTGGCGAACGACGGCCACGACCAGTGCGACCCGACCAGGAAGCTGACCGCCACCGGGAAGCCCTGGGCGACGACACACTCCGGCGGGATCTCCAGCTCGTCGATGGCCAGGGCGTGGCTGCCGGTGGCTCGCATGCCCATCGCCTTCCAGTCGCCGAGCACCCGCACGCCTCGCTCCGGTCTCGGCACCAGGAACCCGATCGGCTCGCGGCCGGTCTCGGTCTCGACCGCCGCCGTCAGGAACAGGTGGGTGGCGCGCGGCCAGCCGGTGAAGAACGTCTTGGTGCCCGAGAGGCGCCAGCCGCCGCCGGGCAGCGGGGTCGCGGTGCTGGCCTGGTACCACCAGTTCCCGCCCGACTGGGGCTCGGAGAAGCCCCCGGCCAGGATGGCGCCCTCGGTGACCACCTGCTTGAGGAACGGCTCGACCCGGTCCCCGAACCCCTCGGCCAGCAGGCCGACGCCGTGCAGGTGCATGTTGACGGCAAGGGCGGTGGCCGGGGAGCCCTCGGCGAGCCGGCTCTGGGCGGCGACCAGGTCCAGCGCGCCAGCCCCCATGCCGCCGAGGGTGGCCGGGACCGTGATGGCGGTGTAGCCGGCCGCGACCAGGTCGTCGAAGTCCTCGTGGCAGAACGCATCCGCCTCGTCGTACCCGGCCGCCCTGGCGGCCAGGGCCGGGGCGAGGCTGGCGGCCAGGTCGACGATCTCCTGGCGCGGCTCGGTCGGTGGCGGTGGCTGGTGCATGGCTGGCTCCTGGACGGGGATGCTCGGCCGTCTACCCCATCAGCCTTCCACGAACCCGGCGTAAACACGAACGGTGCCGGCGCGGGTGCCGGAAGTGCCCAGTCGAGCCTTGGCTGGCCATGCACCTCCTGGCCGGCCGCAGGGAGCTGTCGTTCGAGGTCCACCCGGCCAGGCGCGGCTCGGGCGGCGCCGGGCCGGCGCCTCGTAGAGTGGGGGCATGGACGAGACGCTGGACCTGGACGACTACCGGCAGCGGGTCGCGCTGCTGTACCTGACCGAGCCGACCAAGGGCGAGGCCGGGACGGCGGCGTTCCGGCGGGGCCGCGACGAGCTGTTCCGCGACCACCCCCAGTCCCCCCTTGACGCCGGGCAGCGGGCCCGGTTCACCGGCCTGCCCTGGTTCCCCTACGACCCCGAGGCCAGGGTGACCGCCGAGCTGCGACCGCCCGGCAGCGACCAGGAGCTGGCCGTCGACACCGGCGGCGAGGACGGCGCCGTCCGCTACCGGCGGGTCGGGCGGCTGGCCACCCCCTACGGCGACCTCACCCTGTTCTGGACGCTCGGCTACGGGGGCGGCCTGTTCCTGCCATTCCGGGACGCCACCGCCGGCGAGCAGACCTACGGGGCCGGCCGCTACCTGACCGACACCATCAAGGGCACCTGGGGGCGGGGGCTGGTGCACGATCGCGACCGGGTGATGCTCGACTTCAACTACGCCTACAACCCGTCCTGCGCCTACAACGCCCGGTGGGCCTGCCCGCTGGCCCCTCCCGAGAACCATCTGCCGGTCCCGGTCCGGGCCGGCGAGCAGGCCTACCCCGACGCGGTCTGACCCGCCCGGCTATTCCAGCTCTCTGGAGAGCTGGCGGGCGCACTGCTCGCGGGCGGCGGCGGTGCCTGCGTCGTCGACGCACTGGCCGAAGTTGTTGAAGTCGTTGACGTGGGTCGCGAAGAAGGTCCCGATGCTGATCGTGATGAACAGCCCGACCAGCAGCGCGATCGCGCCGGTGACGAGCCCGGCGACGGCGTGCCCGCGGTTGTCGGCGACGCCCTGGTTGACCCGCACGATCCCGAGGATGCCGAACAGCACCGCCAGCAGGCCCAGGAAGGCGCCCAGCGGGGCGAACAGGAACAGCACCACCAGCACCAGCGCGACAACGCCGACGACCAGCGCTGCCGTTCCGATACCGTTGCGGCGGGCCCCGGTGGTCGGGTACTGGCCGGAAGGTGGGCCTGGTCGGGTCGGGTACTGAGGGTCCGCTGGGGTGTCGGTCATGGTGACCTCCCATTCGAGGGTGCTCGAGGCGCGCGCACACTACTCCTTCCAGCCGTCTGGTAAAACGTCAAGGCGCTGGAAGGGAGCCAACTCCACGATGGCGCCTCGGCGTCGCCGGCGGGCGGCTGCTCGCGCACTGGCTGGAGCGCAGCCGGCTCTGATCGACCCGCGAACCGATTGGGAGCGCCGTCCGCTGGGCACCCTGGCGCCCATGAGGGAGGTGCCATGGCCGCAGAGCTCGAGGTAAGGAAGGTCTTCGACCTGCAGCTGCGGGAGGTGTCGGGGATCTGCGAGCGGCCGGCCGGGGACGGGCGGCCCCGGCAGCTGCTGGCCATCGGCGACGACAGCCACCACCTGCTGGTCGGCGACCTGCAGCCGGGCGTGCCCGAGGAGTTCGACCGCCACGACCTGGGACCGTTGCTGGCCGGGGCGGGCGTGCGGACCGGCACGAGCTCGCAGTGGGAGGGCGTGGACACCGACGAGACCGGGCGGGTGTTCGTGCTCCGCGAGGTCCCCGGCACCGTGTTCGTGTTCGACCCGGAGCTGCAGCGCCTGCTCCACGTCCTGCCCCTCACCGTCGAGGACCACCCGGCCGAGGTGGAGGCCTGGGAGGCCGACGAGAACGCGCTCGGCGAGGGGCTGCTGCTGCTCCGCAACGGCCACCTGTTCGTGGTCAAGGAGGACAAGCCCCGCCAGCTGCTGGAGTTCGGCCTGCCCGGCGCGCGCGCCGAGGGCCTGCACCGCGACCTGCTGATCGCCGACACCGGCCGGTTCCCGACCCCGGACGGGCCGAGGGCCACCTTCCACATGCTGGCCGCCTGGGACCTGGGCGGCGAGGCGCTGGAGCGCATCGGCGACCTGAGCGACGTCACCGTCGGCCCCGACGGACGCGTATACCTGCTCAGCGACGAGTCCCGCTGCATCGCCCGGCTGCAGGAGACGGTCCCGCCGGAAGGCGGGACCGTCGAGGTCGACCGCATCTGGGGCCTGCCCGAGCGGCTCCACCAGCCCGAGGGCCTGGTCGTCACCGGCGACTGGGACGTGCTGGTGGCCACCGACCACCAGCAGCTGCGCGACAACCTGTTCCTGCTGGACGGCCTGGACCCATAGCGGTCAGCGACCGGCGGTGAACTCCTCGATGGCCAGCAGCGGGCGCACCGCCCGCTCGACCTCCCCTCGGGTGAAGTAGCGCTGCAGCAGGTCGCCGGTGAGCTCGTTGGCCAGCGCGGCCATGACCATGCCCTGGTCGAGCGCCAGCCAGTAGCGGGACACCTGCCCGGTGTCGACGTTGACCGCGTCGAAGAAGCCGCCCTCGCCGTAGACGTCGAAGTCCCGCCGGAGGTTGGCCAGGTTGGCCAGGGCGGGCCCGCGGGCGTAGGGCAGGGCCAGGAACGACGCGTGCGG
>DATHIG010000616.1:0-2872 GCA_035490035.1 Actinomycetes bacterium | reverse complement strand
GGCTTCTCCGCATGGCTGCAGGCGGTCTGCCGCAGGATGTACAGGTCGGGGTTGTACCGGTGGAGCTGCCAGTCGGGCCGGCCGATGCACTTGCGGGTGGCCGCCCACCAGTGGTCGGGGAGCTGGCCGCCTACCATCACCCGAGGGCCGCTTCGCCCTGCCGCTCCCCAACCCTTGGAGCGGACCGAGAATAGCGAGGCGTCGCGCTGATCGCCGTCGACCCCTGAGCTTCCTTGACGAGGGCCGATCCCCGCGGAATCACGAGCCATCCCTGATCTGAGTAGGGGGCCGTGGCCAACGCCATCTCAGCTTCAAGAGGGCCTACGACCCTTGAGGCGTGAGGGTCATCTCGCACGCAACCTCGGGTCAGCGGCGACCTGCGCCAGGTCGACAAACGCGTTGATGATGACGTACACCGCCCCCATCACCAGGGTGACGCCGACGATCGCCGGGAAGTCGACGCTGGTGATGGCACGCGCGGTGTACAGGCCGAGCCCGGGCCATGCGAAGACTGACTCGACGACGACGACACCGGCGAGCAGCATGCCGACTTGCAGGCCGGCCATCGTCAACGGAGCATTCAGCCCCGGGCGCACGCCGTGGCGCAGCAGCACACGGCGCTCGGTGAGGGCTTTCGCCCGCGCCGTTCGGATGTGGTCGGAGACGAGGACTGTTTGCAGTGACGACCGCAGTGTCCGTCCGAGGGCGACCGCCGGCCCAAGCGCCAGACACAAGGCCGGTAACGCCAGATGGGCCAGCGCATCGCGCACGACGTCGAGCCGACCGTGGACCAACCCGTCGATGATGAGCAACCCGGTGGGGCCGGTTGGCGCGCCCAGATCGGAGGAGATGCGACCCGATCCCGGGACCCAGCCGAACCGGGCGTAGAAGACCATCAGCAACAGCAACGCGAGCAGGAACGCCGGCACCGACGCGCCTGCGACCAGGGCGACACGCAAGGTCGTTCCCCCGCCGCGTGCCGTCAGCAGGCCGAGGGCGCCGCCCAGGACGACGGCCAACGCCAGGGCGGTCGCCGCAAGCTCCACCGTTGCCGGGAGGAACGCCGCGATGTCGGTTCGGACCGGCCGGCGGGTGTGGAGCGACATCGACAGATCGCCCCGCACCGCTCGGCTGAGAAACCGGGCGTACTGGGCCGGCAACGGCCGGTCCAGTCCGAGCTCGTGGCGTTTGGCCTCGACGATCTGGGGCGAGGCCGACGCCCCGACCATGGCCCGCACCGGATCGGCGGGCACCACGGCCGCAAGCACGAACACCACGACCGAGAGGCCGAGGAGGATACCGACGAGCGAGGCTAGTCTGGTCAGGGCGAACCGCGCCATGACCGCCCTTATCCCTTTTGCAGGGCCGCCAGGTTGAGCGCCCACGGGTAGTTGGGCACGTGCTCGATCCCGGTCAGGTTCTTGCGCAGGACCATGACGTCGCGCGGGTCGGCGACGAAGATGATGCCGGTGTCCTGGGCGAGGATCTTGCCCGCCTGACCATAGGCACGGTCGGCCGTGGCCTTGTCGGTGGTCTCCAAGGCCTGATCGAGCAGCTTGTCGACCTGTGGGCTGTTGTAGCCGAGGTAGTTCAGGCCGCCCGTTGAGTACCACTCGATCCGCGCCCACATGTCGGGATGGGCCCCGTCTGGGGTGTTGGTCTGCATCACCATGTCCGGGGCCGCCTGCAGATCATTCACGTACTCGAAGACCTGGGGCAGCTGCACCTCGTTGATGGTGACCGAGAAGCCGGCGGCGTCCAGGCGCTGCTGCACCAGTTCGGCAATGCGACGGTGGACGCCCGAGTCGTCAGCGGTGTAGGCGAAGGTGAGCTTCTTCCCGCCGCCCACGGCGGCCGTGGTTTCCGACGGCGGGTAGGCGACCGGCGCGAGGGCAGGGTCGAGCAGCCCGGAGGGGTAGGTCGAGCTCGACGGCTTGGCGTAGGTGCCGTACACCTCGGTCACGAGCGAGTCACGGTTGATCGCGCTGGCCAGCGCCTTGCGCAGCGCCGGATCAGACAGCGGCTTCTTGTTGGTGTTGAGGTAGATGATGTTGTTCAGGAACGAGGAGAAGTCCCGCACCTGCAGGTCGGGGTTGCTCTTGACCGACGCCAGCTCCGCCTGCGGGAACGAGTGGAGAATCGCGTCCAGGTCACCCGACTGGAGTTGCAGGCGCTGGGTCCCGATGTCGGGGATGATGCGGATCTCGACCTTGTCGACGTGGGCCTTCTGTCCCCAGTAGCCGTCGAACCGGGTCAGCTCGTAGCGCTGGCCGCGCTCGAACGCGGTCAGCTGGAACGGTCCGGTGCCGATGGCGTGGTCGTTCGCCCAGGTCTGGGCGTGGTCCTTGCCGGCGTTGTCGGCAAGGGCCTTGGGGCTGATGACCTTCGGGCCCCAGCTGGAGGCCATGTAGTGCAGGAACGGCGCTACCGGGTGCTTGAGGCGCATGACGAAGGTGGTCGCGTCGGGGGTTTGCATCGACGCGACCGGCTCGAGCATGTACGAGGGAGCGGCACCCACATCCAGGCGCCGCTGGAACGACGTCTTCACCGCCTGGGAGTCGAACGGCGTGCCGTCCTGGAACTTGACGCCGCTCCGAAGCTTGAAGGTGTAGGTCAGCCCATCCGGGCTCACCTCCCACGACTCCGCCAACGACGGGATGATCTCGGTCGAGTCCGGCTTGTACTTCAGCAGGCCTTCGTACACCGAGAGGATCACGGTGTTGCCCTCGATGTCATAGAAGACGTCCGGGTCGGCCTGGGCCATGTCGGCCAGGTAGGCGAGCTGCAAGGTCCCGCCTTCACCCCCTTGCGGAGGCGGCGAGCTCGACGAGCAGGCCGAGGCCAACAGGACGGCGGTAAGAAGCGAGGCCAC
>DATHIG010000615.1:0-2961 GCA_035490035.1 Actinomycetes bacterium | reverse complement strand
ATCCGCACAAGGTCTCGGTGACGATCGAGGTCCGTGACGAGAGGGAGGTGTTGCTCGGGACGGGCCGGTTCGGTACTGACACCGGCGGCTACAAGGCGATGCTTGGCTACTGCCGGCAGTGGCCGCGCCGTGCATGGGCGGTGGAGGGTGCGAACGGCACCGGCAGACCGGTGGCGCAGCGGCTGCTCGCTGATGGTGAGCGGGTGCTGGACGTGCCGGCGAAGCTGGCCGCGCGGGCTCGGGTGTTCGACACCGGCAACGCTCGCAAGACCGACGCCCACGACGCGCACGCCATCGTCATGGTGGCGCTGCGCACCCGGGGTCTGCGCGAGTTCAGGGTGGACGAGGGACTGGCGGTGCTGCGGCTGCTCGCGGACCGCCGCGATGAGCTGTCCCGGTCCCGGGCGCAGACCGTGAACCGGCTCCACCGCCTGTTGGCCGAGCTCGTCCCCGGTGGCGCCAAGCGGGACTAGTCCTCGTTCAAGGCCCGCGACCTGCTCGCGACCGTGCGGCCGCGTGACCTGCCCGGACGCACCCGCCGCCAGTTGGCCGTGGACCTGATCGTCGAGCTCGAGGGGGTCGACCGCAAGCTCAAGGAGTTGACCAAGCGGCTGCGCCAGGAGGTGCTCGCCTCCGGGTCGCACCTGATGGAGGTCTTCGGGATCGGCCCGGCCGGGTCGGCCCGCATCCTGGCCGACGTCGGCGATGTCGCCCGCTTCCCCGACCGAGCGCACTTCGCGTCCTGGACCGGCACCGCACCGATCGACGCCTCGTCTGGTGAGCAGATCCGCCACCGGCTGTCCCGGGCCGGGAACCGGCGCCTGAATCACGTGCTCTACATGGCCGGCATCGTGCAGATCCGCCACGACACCGACGGCCGCACCTACTACCGGCGCAAGCTCACCGAGGGCAAGACCCCGATGGAGGCGATGCGCTGCCTGCGCCGCCGGTTGTCGGACGTCGTCTACCGCCAACTCGTAGCCGACGCCCAGGCCCCGGCCACCACAAGCGGCTCCCCGCCCGCTGAGTCGAAGGCGGGCCCGGGAGGACACCCCGGGGCGACTCTGCAATCCAGCGCGGCCGACCTACCCCCGGACATCGGCACTTCGGATCAGTCACTTCCCGGACCCGCACCCGCGACGCTACCCGTGCCAGCCGCGACCGCGCAGGGATCGCGCGGCCCCGACAACCGCCAATCCAGCCGGCGCGCCGGAGGCGTCAACCTGGAGCGCCCCACCGGACGAACGAGGTTGACACCGACAAGCGCCGGCGCACCATCCGGGCGGTCGAGGACGCGCACTTGACAGCACCCACAACAGAGGGGAGCCATGAAATCACGTCGACCATGGCCCGCTAGTGGGGCTGGTGGGGGACGCTGTGGCGGCATAGTCGCAGGTAGAGGTCATAGTCCTCGCTGTGCTGCGCCCCTAAAATCCGGAGAGTGTGGGTTCGACCCCCACCGGGGGGCGCCTTGCGAGCCGATCCTTGACCCGACACCGAACGATGGCGCCCGCCCACAAGCGCCGAGCACGACCACAAGTAGGGGTCAGCAACCAAGCCCGGCAGGCTTGACCGGTCCCACCCCTTCAGGGAGGACAGTGGGAGCAGCGACAGTCCCGAATCGCGCTGGCGCCGCCGTGCACCCTCGACACCGTTGGCCGTCTCGCAGTCATGCGACAACGGCGCGTCGACCCCGGGTGACCGTGATCAGTCCTTCGTTCTTCAGGAGCGTGAGCGCGCGGTGTGCCGTGCCGACCGCGACGTTGTTCGCAACGGCGAGCTGGGCGACGGTCGGCAGCTCGTTACCGGGCTTCAACGCCCCAGAACGGATTTGCTCGCGCAACGCCTCGGCAATAACCACATAAGGCCCACTGGGAGGTGGTGGCGTGGGCACCGGAGTCGGGAGAACCGCCGCCATCGTCTCCGCCGCTCTGCGGTGGGCTTCGTCGACCCAGCCCGCATAGACCTTCAGCGTCGTCGCGCC
Organism: Actinomycetes bacterium; assembly: GCA_035490035.1. Taxonomy (GTDB): domain Bacteria; phylum Actinomycetota; class CALGFH01; order CALGFH01; family CALGFH01; genus CALGFH01. Next base: position 977 of record DATHIG010000615.1, on the reverse strand, counting down.
GCCGCTACCGTGTCCGAGACGCCCGGCCACCGTGCGGATGTCGACGCCCGCGGCGACGAGCTCGGTTGCCGAGTAGTGGCGTAGTGAGTGCAGGCGGGTGCTGCGGAGCTTCAGTTGGAGTGCCATCCGGCGGTATCGCTGGCTGATGGTGCGAGGCAGGTACGGCGTGGAGCCGTCCGGCGCGGGGGAGAAGACGAACGCGTCGGCGTCGAGTTCGTAGCCCAGAGCGGCACACCGTTGTGCCCACAGGTCGCGATGCTTGGCGAGCAGCTCGACCGTGTGCGCGTCGAGGGCGATCTTGCGCTGCTGGCCGGTTTTGGTCTGCTTCTCCTTCAGACCGGCTTTCGTCTGCGCGTTGCTGCGGTGGACCCACAGTCCGCCCCGATCGAAGTCGACGTGCCGCCAGCGCAGCGCGGAAATCTCGCCGCGGCGTTGTCCGGTGAGCATGGTCAGCCACAGGAGTAGGCCCCACTCCGGGTCCGCCCACGCAGCATTGAGCAACCGAGCTGCCTCGTCGGGGCTCGGCGGGTCGGGCTCGGTCCGCTCGGGCGACGGCGCGACGGCGAACGCGGCCTTGTTGACGCCGAGGTGGTGCCACCGGACGGCGCGCTCGAGGGCGCCGCGGATGATGTAGTGGATCTTCCGGGTGGTGCTGCTGCTCAGCGGTCTACAGGTATGGCCTGCGCGCGACCTGCCGGAGCAGAGCTCACGGCAGCGGTGCAGGCGGGCGTAGAAGCGTTCGAGGAGCTCGGCGTCGAGCTTGGCTGCGGGCAGATCACCGAAGGTCGGCAGGACGTAGAGCCGGATCAAGTCGTCGTACCGCTCCCGGGTGGTGTCCTCGAGCTCGGCTACGTCGAGCCACTGCTGGATGGCCTGGCCGATCGTGAGCCTTGTCTTTGGGTGTGCCTCCTCGTCGACCTCGCGTTGGAGCCTGGTGAGCGCGACCTTGGCCTGCGCGTAACTGTTCGCAGTCTCCT
>DATHIG010000614.1:0-5628 GCA_035490035.1 Actinomycetes bacterium | reverse complement strand
GTCTCCGCCTGCCCGGACGACGCGCCGTACAACATCGGCTACCCCAAGCGCCTCACCATGGAGATCTGGGCGTAGGAGCCGCGCCGGCAAGGCCCGGAGCCCACCGGTGGCCCCGGCGCCGAACCGCGCCGAGACGGGGCGACGGGTCGGCTACCCGGCCGGAGCCTGCGCCTGGAGCTGATGGTCGAGGAAGTAGTGCTCCTGCGCCCAGAGGTGCAGGCCGAGACCGAAGCGCATGGCGCAGCGCTTGAGGGCGTCGGAGGCGGCGTCCTTGAGGCGGGCGCCGTCGTGGGGCCAGTTGTGGACGTCGCCGACGTCGCCAACCTCCTCGACGCGTACCTGGCGACCGTCGATGGTGCAGGTGAGCCGCCAGATGCCACCGACAACGATGTTGCGGAGGGCCGGCGTACCGGCCTTGCCCCTTCGGCTCCTGGCATGGGGATCGGCAGGCACCGCAGGCATGTCGCCCCGGATGACCTCGACCAGCTCGAAGTCGAACGGGCCGACGATGCTGAGCAGGCGCTGGTTGACGACGTGGTGGGCGACGTAGTTGCTGCCGTCCTTGCGTTCGACGAAGCCGTCGGGGAAGCGGCGGGACAGTTCGACGAGGTCGTGTTCGGACGTGGCCGGCGGCTGCCGGACCTCGGAGATGGTGCTCACAGCGTTCCGTCCTCAGGGAAGGGGAGAGCGTCAGGTACGAGCGTATCCGCACCCTGTGACAGTCGGAGCCCGGGTGGGACGGGGCCGTCCGGCATCGAGCGGGCTTCCAGATGGTCGCGTCCACCGGGTATGCTCGACAGCGCTGCGACGGCGACTTCTCGGTCAGCGCGTCCAAGACGGTGGCCGTGCCGGTCGGCCGGCTGTTCGAGGCCTTCGCGGACCAGGACCTGCGCGAGCGCTGGCTCCCGGATGCGGCCTTCCAGCTGCGCACCGCCCAGCCCGGCCGGTCGCTCCGGGCCAACTGGGAGGACGGCTCCACCCGGGTCAACGTCAACTTCACCGCCCTCGGCGCCGCCAAGAGCCAGGCCGCGGTCCAGCACGAGCGCCTGCCCGACGCCGAGACGGCCGAGACGATGAAGACCTACTGGCGCGAGCGGGTCGCGGTCCTGAAGCAGGTCCTGGAGGACTGACCGCGGCGACCGGCGCTACCGGTCCGGCTCTCTGTTGACGCCGAGGTCGGCCAGCTGGGTGGTGAGCCACTTGGCGATGTCGTTCTCCTGGACCACCGCGGCGGCGGCTTCGCGGCGGGCCCGGCGGAGACTGCGGTCCATGGTCAACGCCTCGTAGAGGGCGTCGGCCTGCTGCTGGATGTCGAACGGGTGCAGGGTCACCGCGAACGCGCCGAGCTCCTGGTAGGCGCCGGTGTTCTCGGACAGGGCGAGGACGCCGTCGCGGGTGTTGACCACCACCGCCTCCTTGGCGACCAGGTTCATGCCGTCGGCGAGGGCGTTGACCACCAGCACGTCGTAGACGGTGTAGGCGGCGACGACCAGCGACATGTCATCTTGGAGCCGTAGGTCGATCGGCTCGTTGCCCTCCTTGCTGTGGGCGGCGTTGACCCTGGCCACCGCCGCGCCGATCTCGGCCAGGTAGTCGGCGTACTCGGGCACGTCCTGGCGGCTGGGCTGCAGGATGGCCAGGAACCGCACCGTGCCGGCCAGCTCGGGATGGTCCTCGAGCAGGGTCGCGAAGGCATTGAACCCGCGGACGATGTTCTTGGAGGGGTCGGTGCGGTCGACCCGCAGGATCAGCTGGTCGCCGCCGCCGGTGAAGGCCTCCCGGAGCGCGCCGGCGTGCTCGGCCACCTCGGACGACGCCGCCAGCTCGCGGATGGCGGCCGTGTCGATCGAGATCGGGTAGTGACGGGCGGCCACCTCCCGGTCGCCCACCTGCACCGTCATGGCGTCCAGGTCGACCGGCAGCCCGAGCAGCTCCTGGGCGCAGAGCACGAAGTTCCGGGCGAACCCCTCGGTGTGGAAGGAGACGACGTCGTTGCCGAGCAGCCCGGTGAGCAGCTGCTCGCGCCAGGCCGGTGGCAGCACCCGCCACGCGTCCGGGCCGGGCCATGGGATGTGCAGGAAGAACGACAGCACCACCTCGGGGCAGCGCTCCCGCACCCGCTGGCCGACCAGGTAGAAGTGGTAGTCGTGCAGCATCACCAGGGCGCGCCCGCCGCGGGCCTCGACCTCCTCGATCACCGCGTCGGCGAAGAGCTGGTTGACGGCCTTGTAGCCATGCTCGTAGGCGTCGTGCTCGCGCCTGGTCAGCTGCGGGTCGAGGGCGAGCCCGTACATGCCGTGCTGCAGGAACCACAGCAGCGGGTTGGCGATCACTGTGTAGAAGTCGTCGTGCGCCTGCTCGTCGACCTCCACCATTCGCAGCCGCACGGTGGCACCTCGCCGCTCACCGAGGTCGTCCTCGGCCTCGTCGAGCAGCCGCGGCCTGGGCTCGAGGGCCACCTCGAAGGCCCGATGGTGGTGCTCGCCGGCCACCGCGATGTCCTCCTCGGTGGTGGCCGCACACACCCAGACGGCGTCGGCCAGGTCGGAGACCAGACCGGTGAGCGCCGTGACCAGCCCGCCTGCGCCGCGGCTGGCGGTGCGGCCGGAATCGTCCCGACCGAACGAGACAGGCCCGCGGTGCGACAGCAGGATCATCGGCAGGTCCGGTGCGTTCGCTCGCCTCATGTCCCGCGCTCCTCCCGTCGCTGGCTGCCGCCGGCGGCGCGCCTGGGATCGGCACCGTCCTCGTCGGCGTCGCAGCGGGTGACGTGCCACTGATGCTGTCACGCCGGACGGTGGTTGGCCTCAACCCGCGTCGGGGGCGGCGCCATCTGGTTCCAGCTCCTGGAACTGGCGGCGCAGCCGGCGGAGCCGGGCCAGACGGCGGTCCGCGGTCGCCCCCAGCCACAGGAGCAGCAGGCCGGTGCCGCCGATCGCGGCCCAGCGTGGCAGCCGGGCGGCGACGGGCAAGGCGGCGTCGGCGGCCAGCCCGATCAGCGTGACCGCGCCGAGGACGAGCGGTGCCTGCAGCCTGGCCCGGGCGCCGGCCAGCACCACCAGCAGCGCGCATCCGAAGAGGAGCAGCGGGCGGGCCAGGCCGTGCTCGTCGACGGCCAGGCCGAGGCTCGGCAGCAGGGCCAGGGCGAGCCCGGGGCCATAGGCCGGCCACGAACCGGGGTGCGGATGACCGCGGCGGGCCGCCAGGCCGGCCACCAGCGCGACAGTGGCCGCCGGCAGGGTGTAGGCTTCCACGACGGTCACGTCGGCCACGGCCAGCCACGACCAGGTGGCGGCCACCGCGACCGCCGCCCCGGCCCACAGGTAGCCCCGCCGGGCCGGCCTGGCCGCGGCCAGGAGCAGCGGCGGGACCGCCACCGTCAAGGCCCCGGCCAGCCAGCGCTGGTGCGCGGCGGCCAGCGTGACCCCAAGTGCGAGCCCGGCCAGGCCGAGCGATTCCGCGACCGGGCCCTCGGCCGCGCCCTGCCGCCGGCGGGCCCCGGCCGCCAGCACGGCCCCGGCGGCGAGGGTCACCGCGAACCCGGCCTGCGCGGCGTCCCCGCCCAGGTGGACCGCGATGGCCGCGCCCTCACCGATGACGGCGACGGCCGCGACGGCCCCCCAACCCCGGCGCAGCCACGGGCTCGGCGAGCTGCGGGCGCCGACGACGGCCGCGGGCACGAGCACCCCCAGGAAGCCGAGCGTGCCGGCCTCGGTCGCCAGCGCCAACGACCCGGCCAGGACGAGCAGGGCCGTGGTGGCGCCTGCCACCACCGCCACGGCGTCGGCGGCGTGGGCGGTCGGCAGACCATCGGCGCGGCGGTCCAGCAGCACCACCCAGCCGCCCGCCCCCAGCGCGCCCGCCGCGGCGAGGGCCAGGGCCGCCCACAGCGGCCAGCCGGCGGCCAGGGGGAGCACGGCCACGACGCCGACCGTCGAGGCTACTGCGACGGCGCCGGCCAACCGGGGGGCGAGGACCCTGGGTCCACGTCCGGGCGCGGCCGCCAGGCCAGCTCCGGCGATGCAGGCCAGGAGCCCGACAATCGCCGGGTAGCCCCCATGCGGACCGCTCTCGGCACGCGCGACCCGTTGGACGGCGGCGGAGGCGTCGGAGCCGAGCTGCGCCGTCCATGGGTCGACTGTCCAGCCCACCGGCCCGACCAGCGTCAGCAGGACTGGTTCGGCCAGGCCGACCAGGCCGGCGGCGAGCGTGACGCCGGCCGCCAGCACGGTGCCGAGCTGGAGCGGCCGGGGCAGGACGCGGCCGACGCCGACCCCGGCGGCTCCGAGCACGGCCACCGCCGCCGCCAGTGACCATGATGTCCACGCGGCCGCCAGCAGCGCGCCGGCGCCGGCCAGCAGCGCCCCCGCCGACGCCGCGACCAGCCCGTCGGGCACCAGACGTCCCGACCGCGGGGCCAGCAGGGCCCGGGCCCCGGCGGGGGCGATGGCCATGATGGCCAGCGTCAGGGCGGGCCCGGTGGCGCCGGCCAGGTCGTCGATCGCCGGGGCCTGGAGGAGCAGGACGAGCGCGGCCAGCTCGAGGACGGCGGCGCCGGCGCCGAGCACGACCGCGGTGGGGCGCCACCCGGCGCCTCCCCCGAGCCTGGCCGCAGCCCCGGCGGCGACGGCCGCCACCAGCGCCAGTCCGCTTCCGACGGTCCAGGGCGCGTCGGCGATCGTCACCACGACCAGCACGGCGGAGGCCTGTGCCAGGGCGGCCGCGGCCGGGCGCTGCAGCCGCAGCCAGCGTCCCGCGGCCGCCGCCACGACCGCGGCGATCCCGGTGCCGAGCGCCCACCACGCCGTGGCCGCCCAGCCGCCGCCGACCCCGGCCCGCCGGACCGCGTACCAGTCGACCAGCAGCAGGGCGAGCGCGAGCCCGCCGAACGCCTCGCCGGTTGCCGGAAGGCGCGGGCGTGCGACCGCGGCGGCGGCCGCGGCAACCAGGGTGGCGCCGGCCAGCAGCCCGGCCCGGCCAGGGTCGCCCAGGCGGACCCACGCCACCACCGCGAAGATCACGGCGGCCAGCGCGACCAGGACCGCCCCGAGTCCGAGCAGGAAGCCGCGGATCACCTCCGGGCGCCACTCGGGCAGCGGCCGGGAGCTCGACCGGGACGGTTCCGGGGCGAGCGCCTGCAGCAGCCGACGCTGCTCCAGTCCAAGAGCGGCGGCCTCGGCCTCCAGCGCCCGCCGTTGCTCGGTGATCTCGTACAGGCGATGGACCACCAGCCGCAGCCGCGCCGCGTCCGCGCCCTGCTGCCGCAGCCCGCACCAGGGACAGGTCGCAGCCTCGCCAACCGGGCGCAGGCAGCGCGGGCACCATAGCGTCGTAGCTCCTGGCTCCGTCACCGTCCACCTCCCGCCTGGCCGTCGTCGGTACCAAGGATGGGCGCGGCAGCGGCCCGCGACCAGCCGGCCTGGTGCTCATCTGCGGCGGCAAACGTACCCAGAACCGCCTGGGTAGATTCCCTGGGACTCCTCGGCAGCGCGGTGGGATGGCCAGACCGAGGCGGTCGCGAAAGCGTCGCAGATCGTGGCGGCCGGTCGCTCACGTCCAGGACCTGGCCGGCGTCCATCAGGATCGCCATACCGGGTGCTTGCCGCGAAACCAGACGTCACGAGAGAC
>DATHIG010000613.1:0-3589 GCA_035490035.1 Actinomycetes bacterium | reverse complement strand
GGTGACCGGGAAGCGGCCGATGCCGCTGGAGACGAACTCCGTTTCGCCCTTGCCGCCGATCAGCGGCCCCTCCCACAGCGTGTGCGCTTGGCGGTCGGCCATCGCCATGTCGACATCCCTCCTGATCAATGAGTCGTCCGTTCCACGGAACGCTAGGCCGCCGGAGCCCGGCCTGTCGACCCGGAGCGAGCGAGCAGAGGCGCTCGGATCACGGGGGGACCCGGGAACGACCCGCTGTCCCAGCGATCCTGGTCGCGGTCTCGGGGTGCCTCGTGGTGGAGGAGCCACGACTTGCGCTGCAGTCCCCACAGGTAGCCGCCGAGCCGCCCATCAGCGCGGAGCACCCGATGGCAGGGCACGACGACGGCCACGTTGTTGCGCGCGCAGGCGGCGCCGGCGGCCTGCGCGCCGAGCGGGTCGGTGCCCTCGTCAGCCAGCTCGGCCAGCGCTCCGAGCTGGCGGTAGCTGATCGTCTGCCCGGCTGGCACCGATCGCAGGGCCTGCCATGCGGCCAGCTGGGGCGGGTCGCCTGGTTGGGCCACCGTGAGCCCCTCGAGGGCATCCAGCTCGCCGTGCAGGTAGGCGAGCATGGCGCTGGAGACGCCGTCCGGGTCGTCGGCCGGGCGGGTCGTGGCGGCCCGGCGCTGCGGGTCGAGGCGGCGCTGCAGGGTTTCGGCGCGACCGGTGAAGCCGGCCGCGCAGACGCCACCGCCGTCGACCAGCAGCGTGAACGGTCCCACCGGGGTGGTCAGGGTCGTGCCGTGCAGGTGCATCGTCTTCGCCCTCCGCCGTGTCGCTGTGTCTCACCTGATGGAACACGACGGCACAAGGGATGGTTTCGCGACGATCATCAGCGCGCAGGTGTGGGACGCGACCTCGTCGGTGCGCCTGGCGGCAGGACCGGCGTCGCCGCCCGGAGGGCTCGGACCGTCGCAGGGACGGCGTATGGTCGCTGGACCGATGAGTTTTCGGTGGCCACGCCGTCGCGACCGTGACTACCGTTGAACATGCAAGGACGAACTGTGAGGAGCTCGACGACGTGACTGTTATGGACTCACCTCCACGGGCTGGACGACGCGAGTGGGTCGGGCTGGGGGTGCTGGCACTTGCCTGCCTGCTGTATGTGATGGACCTGACCGTGCTGCACCTGGCCGTCCCGGCCATCAGCGCCGACCTGCAGCCCAGCAGCGCCCAGCTGCTGTGGATCATCGACATCTACGGGTTCTTCGTGGCGGGCTCGCTCATCACCATGGGGACGCTGGGTGACCGGATCGGCCGGCGCAAGCTCCTGCTCATCGGGGCTGCCGCCTTCGGCGCCGTCTCGGTGCTGGCTGCGTTCTCGACCAGCGCCGAGATGCTCATCGTCAGTCGGGCGCTGCTCGGGATCGCCGGGGCGACCCTGGCGCCTTCGACCCTGTCCCTGATCTTCCACATGTTCCAGGACCCCAAGCAGCGCTCGGTCGCCATCGGCTTCTGGATCGGGAGCTTCTCGGCCGGCAGCGCGATCGGCCCGGTGCTCGGCGGGGCGATGCTGGAGCTGTTCTGGTGGGGCTCGGTGTTCCTGCTGGCGTTGCCGGTGATGGCGCTGCTGCTGATTCTCGGACCTCGGGTCCTCCCCGAGTACCGGGATCCCGAGGCGGGGCGGCTCGACCTGGTCAGCGCGGGCATGTCGGTGGCCGCCGTGCTGGCGGTGATCTACGGTCTCAAGGACATCGCGCAGGACGGCCTGGGATGGATCCCCGTGCTGTCCATCCTGGCCGGGCTGGTTGTCGGGGTGGGGTTCGTGCGCCGCCAGCGGACGCTGGCCGATCCGGTGATCGACGTCGGCCTGTTCAGGATCACCTCGTTCAACGCGGCCCTTGCCACCAACTTCCTCGCCATCTTCGTCGCTGTCGGCTACTTCCTGTTCGTCGCGCAGTACCTGCAGCTGGTGGTGGGGCTGTCGCCGCTCGAGGCGGGCCTGTGGTCGTTGCCGTCCGCCTTCGGGTTCATCATCGGGTCCCAGCTTGCTCCGCGGGTGCTGCACCGGGTCCGGCCGGCGCTGGTGATCGGCGGCGGCCTGCTGTTGTCGGCCGTCGGCCTGGCGCTGCTCACCCAGGTCGGTGTGTCCGGAGGCCTGCCCGCCCTGGTCGCCGGCTCGGTGGTCATCTCGCTGGGACTGGCGCCGGTGTTCGGGTTGACGACCGAGCTGATCGTCGGGTCTGCCCCGCCCGAGCGGGCCGGAGCGGCCTCGGGGATCTCAGAGACCGGCGCCGAGCTCGGTGGCGCGCTCGGGATCGCGATCATGGGCAGCATCGGCGTCGCGATCTACCGGGCCGACCTGGCGGACCGCCTTCCGGCAGACGTCCCGGCCGGGGCGGCGGCGATCGCTCGCGACACGCTCGGCAGCGCCGTGGCCGTCGCCGCCGAGCTGCCCGCCCAGCTGGGTGCGGCGGTCCTGGAGGGCGCCCGCGAAGCATTTGTCCAGGGCATGCAGCTCAGCTCCGCGATCGCGGCGGTGGTGGCGGTCGGGCTCGCCATCCTCGCCCTGAGGATCCTGCGCGACGCACCGGCTCCCTCCGAGGCGGACGCGGACACAGAGCTCGAAACGGTCGCTGCGCGCGACGGGTAGCTGGACGGCCCACGTCGAGATCTCCATCCGGAAATCAGGCTGGGCCGTGCAAGACGGTTCGGCGGGCGGCTGGGAAGCCCGGCTACCCCTCGAGGATGGCTACCAGGCCCGTTCGGTCGGTTGACCCGAACCCCAGAACCGCCGACCAAGCGCCGTGACTCAGGTCACCTTGATGATCCTGGCCGATGAGGGAACATCGCGGCTGTCGACGGCGACCAGGTAGTAGTAGCCCGGCGGGGTCAGGTTGGAGTTCACGGTCAGCGCCCAGCCTGGCCCGCCTGGCGTGCTTGCCGCGCTGAGGGTGAAGTCGCCCTCCGCCCCGCCGAACTGATGGGTGGTGCTCATCAGGCGGAAGACCCGCAGGTGCTTCAGGGTCGTGCCGGCTGCCAGCTGCACCTGGGCGGTGAAGGCCTGGTTGTGGCCTATGGTCGCTGGCGCCGAGGTGAGCACCGGCCGGTCGGCCACGTCGACATACCAGGGCTCGAACCGCTCGACCAGCCGCTGGACGCTGCCGCGTCGCGGATTGCCACCCACCAGGATGGCCCGGCCGGTCGGGTCCAGCCACATGTTGGAGTGGTACTGGTGGGCCGCCGAGGTCGGAGTCACCGCCTCGATGCTGTTCGAGATTGGCCGGTACAGATGGGCGGTGTAGACCGGGTTGGCCTGTGGGTCCTGGCCGCCGGCCAGCAACACCCGCCCGTCGAGCAGGGTCGTGTGCGACAGGTACTTTTTCGCCCTGTCAAGACTCGGCCCCGCCCTGTACACCGGGTTGGGTGAGGAGTACAGGTCGATCAGCGCCGTGGTGGCCACCCCGCCGCCGGCCACCAGCACCTTGCGGCCCTGGCTGAAGGGCACAAAGAACGACGCCCCCTGGTCGCGCCGGTTGGTGTCCAGCCCGCCGACCGCCTGAAAGCTGCCGGTCGACGGCCGCAAGAACCCCACCCGCACCGCCGATCCGCCAAACCCCACCCCGGGGAA